>NZ_CP030265.1:0-147500 GCF_008843145.1 Skermanella pratensis
GTGAGCGGTCGGCTCAAGGACGAGGTCGGTGAGACGGCGTATCGGAGCTGGCTGAAGCCGCTCACCGTCAGCGAGCTGAAGGGCGGCGAGGTTCGCATCACCGTGCCGACCCGGTTCATGCGCGACTGGGTGCTGACCCACTATGCAGACCGGATCCGCGCCCTGTGGTCCGGCGAGAACCCGCGCGTCCAGTCGGTGGACATCGTCGTGGCGCCCAGCCGGCTGGACGTCGGCACCTCCGCCAACGACGACATGGGTATGGCGGGTGACCTGTCCGCCCCGATTCCCTCCGACGAGGTCGAGGAGGAGCGGCCGACCTCCGGCGCCCAGCTCGGGCTGGACGGCCGCGACGAGCATTTCGCCCATCTGGACCCTCGCTTCACCTTCGAGAACTTCGTCGTCGGCAAGCCGAACGAGCTGGCCCACGCCGCCGCCCGGCGGGTCACCGACGCCGCCACCGTCACCTTCAACCCGCTGTTCCTCTATGGCGGGGTCGGCCTCGGCAAGACCCACCTGATGCACGCCATCGCCTGGCAGATCCGCAAGAAGGATCCCAACCGCCGGGTGCTGTACCTGTCGGCCGAGAAGTTCATGTACCAGTTCATCCGGGCGCTCCGGTTCAAGGACACCATGGCCTTCAAGGAGCAGTTCCGGTCGGTCGACGTGCTGATGATCGACGACGTGCAGTTCATCAGCGGCAAGGACAGCACCCAGGAGGAGTTCTTCCACACCTTCAACGCCCTGGTCGACCAGAACCGTCAGGTGGTGATCTCCGCCGACAAGTCGCCGTCCGACCTGGAGGGGATGGAGGAGCGGCTGCGCTCCCGCCTCGGCTGGGGGCTGGTCGCCGACATACACCCGACCACCTACGAGCTGCGGCTCGGCATCCTCCAGGCCAAGGCCGAGTCGATGAACGTCCAGATCAACTCCAAGGTCCTGGAGTTCCTGGCGCACAAGATCACCTCCAACGTCCGCGAGCTGGAAGGGGCGCTGAACCGCATCGTCGCCCATGCCGAGCTGGTCGGCCGCGCGATCACGCTGGAATCGACCCAGGAGGTCCTGCACGACCTGCTCCGCGCCAACGACCGCCGAGTCACCATCGACGAGATCCAGAAGAAGGTGGCGGAGCATTACAACATCCGCCTCGCCGACATGCATTCGGCCCGGCGCGCCCGCGCCGTCGCCCGGCCCCGGCAGGTCGCCATGTACCTCGCCAAGCAGCTCACCGCCCGCTCCCTGCCGGAGATCGGCCGCAAGTTCGGCGGCCGCGACCACACCACCGTGATGCACGCCGTCCGCAAGGTGGAGGAGCTCAAGACATCCGACCAGAGCTTCGCCGAGGACGTCGAGCTGCTGCGCCGCATGCTGGAGGGCTGAGCGGAGTTTCCGTTCGGAAATCGTTAGCTTTTCGCACGCGTGTGCTATAGTCGGCGCCCGTTTCGCGGCACCCGGCGGGGTGCGCGCGGCAGCGGCCACACCTGTCGGAACCGGCTAAAGCCCCTCGAGACCAGCGGATCAGCATGAAAATCACGATCGAACGCGCCGCCCTCCTCCGCTCCCTCGGGCATGTTCAAAGCGTGGTGGAACGCCGGAATACGATTCCCATCCTGTCCAACGTCATGCTGAAGGCCGAGAACGGCGAACTGGCGCTGACCGCGACCGACATGGACCTGGAAATCGTCGAATCCGTTCCCGCCGACATCGCCCAGCCGGGATCGACCACGGCGCCGGCCCACACCCTGTACGACATCGTCCGCAAGCTGCCCGACGGCAGCCAGGTGGAGCTTGACAGTTCCGGCGACAACGGGCTGCTGACGCTGCGGTCGGGCCGCTCCAACTTCAAGCTAGGCTGCCTGCCGGTCGAGGACTTCCCCCAGATGTCCGGCGGCGACATGGCCCATCGCTTCACCCTCGCCGTCTCCGACCTGCGGAACCTGGTGGACCGCACCCGCTTCGCGATCTCCACGGAGGAGACCCGCTACTACCTCAACGGCATCTACCTGCACGCCACCAAGTCGCGCGCCGGCGAGGCGGAGGTGCCGGTGCTGCGCGCGGTCGCGACCGATGGCCACCGGCTGGCCCGGGTCGAGATCCCGCTGCCCGACGGGGCGGCCGGGATCCCCGGCGTGATCGTGCCGCGCAAGACCGTGCTGGAGATCCGGAAGCTGATCGACGAGGCGGCCGACCGGATCGAGGTCAGCCTGTCCGAAACCAAGGTCCGCTTCGGCTTCGACGCCGTGACGGTGACATCCAAGCTGATCGACGGCACCTTCCCCGACTACGAGCGGGTGATCCCGACCGGCAACGACAAGGTGCTGGAGGTGGACAGCCGCGTCTTCGCCAGCGCCGTGGACCGGGTCGCGACCATCTCGACCGAGAAGAGCCGGGCGGTCAAGCTCAGCATCGACCGCGGCAACCTGACCCTGTCGGCGACCAGCCCGGAGGCCGGCAGCGCCACCGAGGAGCTGGAGGTCAGTTATGACAGCTCGCCCCTCGAAATCGGTTTCAACTCTCGCTATCTATTGGACATCACTCAGCAGATCGAGGGTGAAGGCGCCCGGTTCACCATGGCCGACGCCGCGTCTCCCACGATCGTACGGGATGTGGCCGACAGTTCGGCCCTGTATGTTCTGATGCCGATGCGCGTTTGACGCGCGGCCGTGCGGGAAGCGCGGCCCTCGCGGCGTGGCCGGGTACGGATACGGGTCCGGGCGCCGCCGCGGGTATGGCTGGAGTTTCGATGCCGCCAGTTTCGATGCCGCCAGTTTCCATGTCGTCAGGCCCGATAGCCTTGCGCGATGCGCCCGCCCCCAGGCTGGCGGTCACCCGCCTGACCTTGACGCAGTTCCGCTGCTATGACGGCGCGCGGCTGAACGCCGACGCGCGCCCCGTCGTGCTGACGGGGCCGAACGGCGCCGGCAAGACCAACCTGCTTGAAGCCGTCAGCTTCCTGTCGCCGGGCCGCGGCCTGCGCCGCGCCCGCTTGGCCGACGTGGAGCGGATCGGGGCCCCGGAGGGCAGCGGCTGGGCGGTCGCGGCCCGGGTCGAGACGCCGTTCGGCCCGGTCGATATCGGCACCGGCCGCGACGGCGCCTCCGACGGCCAGTCGGAACGCCGCCTCGTCCGGATCGACGGCCATCCCGTGCGGGGCCAGGTGGCCCTGGCCGAGCATGTGGCGCTGACCTGGCTGACGCCCCAGATGGACCGCCTGTTCGTGGAAGGGTCGAGCGGCCGGCGCCGCTTCCTGGACCGGCTGGTGTTCGGCTTCGACCCCGCCCATGCCGGGCGGCTCAGCCGCTACGAGCACGCGCTGCGCGAACGCGGGCGCCTGCTGCGCGACGGCCGGGGCGACGACGCCTGGCTGTGCGCGCTTGAGGACGAGATGGCGACCTCCGGCGTCGCGGTCGCCGCCGCCCGGCGCGACATGGTGGCGCGGCTCCAGCAAGCCTGCGAGCAGGCGACCGGCCCGTTCCCGCGGGCCGACATCGCGGTCTCCGGCACGGTGGAGGACTGGCTGGCCGACCAGCCGGCCCTGGCGGCCGAGGACGCGCTCCGCCGCCGGCTCTCCGAATCCCGCCGCCACGAAGGCTCCGGGAGCGCCGGGGAGGGCGGCACCGCGGGTCCCCACCGAAGCGACCTCGCGGTCCGCCACCGCGGCAAGGACATGCCGGCCGAGTTCTGCTCGACCGGCGAGCAGAAGGCGCTGCTGATCGCCATCGTCCTGGCCAACGCCCGGCTGATGGCGGCGGAGCGCGGCCAGCCGCCCCTGATGCTGCTGGACGAGGTGGCGGCCCACCTGGACGCCGACCGGCGGAGCGCCCTGTTCGGCGAGATCCTGGATCTCGGCGCCCAGGCCTGGCTGACCGGCACCGACGCGGGCACCTTCGCCGAGCTGGGCGACCGGGCCAGCTTCTTCCGCGTGGAGGACGCCCATGTCCATCCGGTCTGACGCTTCGCCCGCCGTCCCGGCCCCCCGATTCTCCGCCGTGGGGATTAATCCCCCGGCATGTACCCCGAAACTCTGATAGTATCGACCGATGGCACAGGAAGCTTTCAAGACACCCGACACCGCACCGCAGGAATACGGCGCCCACTCCATCAAGGTCTTGAAGGGGCTGGACGCTGTGCGGAAGCGCCCTGGCATGTATATCGGCGACACCGATGACGGCTCGGGCCTTCACCACATGGTCTACGAGGTGGTGGACAACGCGATCGACGAGTCGCTGGCGGGATACTGCGACAAGGTCGAAGTGGTGCTCAACGCCGACGGCTCGGTCACGGTCCGCGACAACGGCCGCGGCATCCCCGTGGACATGCACGAGGAGGAGGGCGTCTCGGCGGCCGAGGTCATCATGACCCAGCTCCATGCCGGCGGCAAGTTCGACCAGAACTCCTACAAGGTGTCCGGCGGCCTGCACGGCGTCGGCGTCTCCGTCGTCAACGCCCTGTCCGAGCTGCTGACGCTGCGCATCTGGCGCGCCGGCCGGATCTGGGAGATGGATTTCCGCCACGGCGACCGGGTCGAGCCGCTGAAGGACGCGGGCGAGGCGCCGCTCGTCGACGGCAAGCCGCTGACCGGCACCGAAGTCACGTTCCTGCCGGCCAAGACCACCTTCACGAAGGTGGAGTTCGACTTCGGCACGCTGGAGCACCGGCTGCGCGAGCTGGCCTTCCTCAATTCCGGTGTCTATCTCCAGCTCGCCGACGCCCGCGGGGTCGAGCCCAAGGTGGTCGACCTGCATTACGAGGGCGGGCTTGAAGCCTTCGTCCAGTATCTGGACCGGTCCAAGGCGGCGCTGCACAAGCCGGCGATCGCCTTGTCCGCCGTCCGCTCCAGCGAGTTGGGCGGCGAGATCACGGTCGAGGCGGCGCTCCAGTGGAACGACAGCTATCACGAGACGATGCTGTGCTTCACCAACAACATCCCGCAGCGTGACGGCGGCACCCACCTGGCCGGCTTCCGCGCCGCGCTGACCCGCACGATCAACGCCTACGCCACCGAATCGGGCATCGCCAAGAAGGAGAAGGTCACCCTGACCGGCGACGACATGCGCGAGGGGCTGACCTGCGTGCTGTCGGTCAAGGTGCCCGACCCCAAGTTCTCCAGCCAGACCAAGGACAAGCTGGTCTCGTCCGAGGTCCGCCCCGTGGTCGAGTCGGCCATATCCGAGGCGCTCGCCACCTGGTTCGAGGAGCACCCGAACGAGGCCAAGCGCATCACCGCCAAAGTGGTGGAGGCCGCCGCCGCCCGCGAGGCCGCCCGCAAGGCGCGCGAGCTGACCCGGCGCAAGGGCGTCCTGGACATCACCTCGCTGCCGGGCAAGCTGGCCGACTGCCAGGAGCGCGATCCCGCGCTGTCCGAGCTGTTCATCGTCGAGGGCGATTCGGCCGGCGGCTCGGCCAAGCAGGGCCGCTCGCGCCAGTACCAGGCGATCCTGCCCTTGCGCGGCAAGATCCTGAACGTGGAGCGGGCTCGCTTCGACAAGATGCTTGGCTCGGCGGAGATCGGCACGCTGATCGCGGCGCTCGGCACCGGCATCGGCCGGGAGGAGTTCGACGTCGCCAAGGCGCGCTATCACAAGATCATCATCATGACCGACGCCGATGTGGACGGCTCCCACATCCGCACGCTGCTGCTGACCTTCTTCTACCGCCAGATGCCCCAGGTGATCGAGCGGGGCTACCTGTACATCGCCCAGCCGCCGCTCTACCGGATCAAGCGCGGCAACGCGCGCGAGCGGTACCTGAAGGACGACAAGGCGCTGGAGGATTACCTGACCGACGAAGGCATCGACGACGTGGTCTTCAGCCCGTCGTCCGACGGCGTCACGGTCGTCGGCGAGCGCCTCAAGGCCCTGGTCGAGCAGGCCCGCGCCGCGCGCGGCCCGATGGAGACGGTGACCCGCAAGGCGGGCAGCCTGCGCGTGGTCGAGCAGGCCGCCATCGCGGGCGCCTACGACCTGGCGATCCTCAACGAGCCCGAGCGCGCCGCGGCATTGGTGGCGGAGATCGCGGCCCGCCTCAATACCCTGTCCGACAGCGACGGCATGACCGGCGGCGGCTGGCAGGGCAGCGCCGACCAGGACGCGCTGGTGATTTCCCGCACCCGGCGCGGCGTGACCCACCGCCACGTCCTGGACCGCGACCTGCTGAAGAGCGTCGAGGCCCGCACCCTCAACACAATGGCCGCCTCGCTCAAGTCCAACTACGCCGGCATCGGCCGCCTGACCCACAAGGACAAGGAGCTGCGCCCGATCACCGGCCCCCTGGCCCTGCTCGACGCGATCATGGAGCTGGGCCGCCACGGCGTGACGATCCAGCGCTACAAGGGCCTGGGCGAGATGAACCCCGAGCAGCTCTGGGAAACCACCCTGGACCCGACCAAGCGCTCCCTGCTCCAGGTCAAGGTCAACCACGCCGACGAGGCTGAGGAGGTCTTCAGCACCCTGATGGGCGACATCGTCGAGCCCCGGCGGGAATTCATCCAGGACAACGCGCTGAAGGTGGCGAACCTGGACGTGTAGGGGGCATCGCTCATCCGAACACGGGAACCATTCCCCGGAAGTCCGGTTCCAAGGTTTCGATCATCGAGTCCATTCCCGACCACAGGGGGACCGTGACGATGACCAAGTTCACCGGGAACACCGGCCAAACTCCGGAGACCGCCTGACCGGATCTTGATCCGGATCAAGTTTCCCGGCGGAGTGGCCGCGTATACTCGGAACGAGGCGACCGGAAGTCCGACTCCTGGCGACACTGGCGAGGCCTTCAAGGATGCGACGCGGCATCGGCAAGATCGTGAGAACCCTGGTGGCGTGCCTGCTGATGCTGGCACTGCCCGGGGCTTCCCTCGTGCCGGACGCCGCGTTCGCCGATCACCTCCGGCACGGCTGCGAGCATGCGGCCGACCTCGCCGCCGGAGCCCTTCCTTCCGATACCGGCGGGGGTGATTGCACCGGCACGACCGACACCGGTTTCAAATGCCGGATCGGTTTCCAGTGCATGACGGTGGCCGGCGGCCTTCCCGCATCCTTCTCCCTGCTCCTGGTCGGCCCGCCCGCCGGTTCGGAACTGCCACCGGCCGCCGCACTGCTGGACGGCATAGATCCGGCTCCCGTTCTTCATCCTCCCAGGCCGGTCGTCTGACCGATCCGGAACGCCGGCTTGCCCGGCGTCGCCTGCACCACGCGTTCGCCCGCCGCCCTTTCACGACGGCGGCATGGTTCCGATGGAGGAAACGATGAAGACCCTTACCCGCATGACGCTCCCCGTTCTCGCGCTGCTGGCCTCGGCGGCCTTCGCCCAGGCCCAGCCGCAATCCCCGATGCAGGCCCCGATGCAATCCCGGGCGGACGACCACCAGGCCCACCATCCAGCCGGCCAGACCGCGCAGGCGCAGCCCGATGCGGCTCCGATGCAGCAGCCGGGCGCCGGCATGGGGATGCGGGGCATGGGCGGCCAACAAGGCATGCCGATGCAGGGAATGCCCATGGGCGGCGGCCAGGGCGGCATGATGATGGACTGCCCGATGATGCGCTCCGGCCAGGGCGGCGCCTCCGCGGGCATGCCCATGATGCAGGGCATGGGCCAGGGCATGATGGGAAACATGGGCCAGGGCGGAATGGGCATGCCCTTCGAGCACGCCGAGGGCCGCATCGCCTTCCTGAAGGCCGAGATCGGCATCACCGACGCGCAGCAGAACGCCTGGAACGCCTTCGCCGACGCGATGCGCCGCAACGCGGAGACGCACCGGGCCATGCACCGGCAGATGATGAGCGCGGAAGCCGCAGCCGCCTCGGACTGGCAGGAGCGTCTCGACCGGCGGACCCGGATGATGACCGCCCGCGCCGAGGCCATGACCGCCCTGAACGCCGCCGCCGGGCCGCTGTTCTCCGCCTTGTCGGAAGACCAGCGGCAGAAGGCCGAGAGGTTGCTTTCCGGCCCCATGGGCATGATGTGATGACGGCGGCGGCTCAATTCGCCAGAAATCGATAGGCCTGAAATCGATCCGCCTGAAACCAGGCCGCCAGAACCACTCGGGGGCGCCCGCACCGCGCACGGGCGCCCCGCTCCGGGAGACATCATGAAGACCAGGAAGACCCTGCTCGCCGCACTGACCGGCGCCCTCGCGATCGGCGCCGCCGCCTTCGCCGCGGCCATGCCCGTCCACGCCGAACCGGCCGCCGCCGCCGGCCAGGAGGTGGAAGTCTGGAAATCCCCCAGCTGCGGCTGCTGCGGCGGCTGGGTGAAGCACATGCAGGCCGCCGGCTTCACCGTGAAGGTCCACGACATCGAGGACGTGCAGCCGGTCAGGACGGCCAGCGGTGTCCCAGACGCGCTGGGCTCCTGCCACACCGCCAAGGTCGGCGGCTACGTGGTCGAGGGCCACGTCCCCGCGAAGGACGTCCTGCGCCTGCTCGCGGAGAAGCCGAAGGCGACGGGGCTGTCCGCCCCCGGAATGCCGGCGGACGCGCCCGGCATGGATATGGGGACCGGCCAGCCCTACGACGTGATCCTGTTCGACGCCGGCGGCGGCGCCAAGGTCTACGCGCGGCACTGATCCCGGCCCGACGGCCCCCCGGCGGTCCGATGTAACGCACGAGGAAACGGAGGACCGGCATGGCCGATCCGCATCCCGCAGGCAACCATCACGGCCACCATCACGGCCACCACCACGGCCATGCCCATCCGGACGACGGCGGGCCGATGGCGAAGGACCCCGTCTGCGGCATGACCGTGGACCCGGCCACGTCCCGGCACCGCGCCGAACATGGCGGGCGGACCCTGCATTTCTGCTCGGCCGCCTGCCATGACAGGTTCGTCGCCGATCCCGACCGCTACCTGAACCCCGTCGACAAGCCGCCGGAGCCGGCCGGGCAGGGCGTCATCTACACCTGCCCGATGCATCCCGAGATCCGCCAGGAAGGTCCGGGCACCTGTCCCATCTGCGGCATGGCGCTGGAGCCGGTCGGCGGCGGCGCGGAGGACGGGCCGAACCCCGAACTCGCCGACATGACCCGGCGTTTCCGGATCGGCGCCATCCTGACCGTCCCCCTGTTCATCCTGGAGATGGCGGCGCACATCCCCGGCATGGGGCTCCATGGCATCCTGCCGCCCCGGATCTCCCTGTGGGTCCAGTTCCTGCTGGCCACGCCGGTCGTCCTGTGGGCGGGGTGGCCGCTGCTGGAACGCGGCTGGCGCTCCTTCGCCACCCGCCGCCTCAACATGTTCTCGCTGATCGCGCTCGGCGTGGGCGCCGCCTACCTGTTCAGCCTCGTCGCCACGTTCCTGCCGGGCCTCTTCCCGGCCGGGTTCCGGGACGCGGAGGGACTGGTCGCGGTCTATTACGAGGCAGCCGCCGTCATCACCGTCCTGGTGCTGCTGGGGCAGGTGCTGGAACTCCGCGCGCGGGAGCGGACCGGCGGCGCCATCAAGGCCCTGCTGAACCTGGCGCCCAAGACCGCCCGGCGCATCCGCGACGGCGGCGAGGACGAGGAAGTCCCGCTCGACCGCGTGCAGGTCGGCGACCGCCTGCGGGTCAGGCCCGGCGAGAGCGTCCCGGTGGACGGCACGGTGCTCGACGGGCGCGGCGCCGTGGACGAGTCCATGGTGACCGGCGAGTCCATGCCCGTGGAGAAGGCGCCCGGGACCAAGGTCATCGGCGGCACCCTCAACCAGACCGGCGCGCTGGTCGTGCGGGCGGACGGGGTCGGCTCCGACACGATGCTGTCGCGCATCGTCGCCATGGTCGCGGAGGCCCAGCGCAGCCGGGCTCCCATCCAGCGGCTCGCCGACATCGTGTCCGCCTGGTTCGTGCCCTCCGTCATCGTCGTGGCCGTGCTGGCCTTCGCCGCCTGGATGGCCTTGGGGCCGTCCCCCGCCTTCGCCCATGCCCTCATCGCCGCCGTCTCGGTCCTCATCATCGCGTGCCCCTGCGCCCTCGGGCTGGCGACGCCGATGTCCATCATGGTCGGCGTCGGCAAGGGGGCGACCGCGGGCGTGCTGATCAAGAACGCGGAGGCGCTGGAGCGCTTCGAGAAGGTGGACACGCTGGTCGTGGACAAGACCGGCACCCTGACCGAGGGCCGGCCCCGCGTCGTCGCCGTGGTCCCGGCGCCCGGCTTCGACGAAACTTCCGTCCTGTCGCTGGCCGCGGGACTGGAGCGGTCGAGCGAGCATCCGCTGGCGGCGGCCATCGTCTCCGCCGCCCGGGATCGCGGCCTGGAATCCCCCGACGTGACCGGCTTCGGGTCGGTGACCGGCAAGGGCGTTTCCGGAAATGTCGGCGGGCGGAACGTCTCGCTGGGCAACGCCGCCATGATGCGGGACCAGGGCATCGCCCTGGGCGACCTGGAAAGCCGCGCCGACGCCCTCCGGCGGGACGGCGCCACGGCGCTGTTCGCGTCGATCGACGGCAGGCCCGGCGGCGTGATCGCCGTCGCCGATCCCGTCAAGGCCAGCACGCCCGAGGCGCTCGCTAGGCTGCGCGAGGATGGCATCCGCATCGTGATGCTGACCGGCGACAACCGGACCACCGCCGAAGCCGTGGCCCGGACCCTCGGCATCTCCGACATCGAGGCGGAGGTCCTGCCCGAGGACAAGAACCAGGTGGTGAAACGCCTCAGGGCCGGGGGCCGTGTGGTCGCCATGGCGGGCGACGGCGTCAACGACGCCCCGGCCCTGGCGGAGGCCGATGTGGGGATCGCCATGGGCACCGGGACCGACGTCGCAATCCAGAGCGCCGGCGTGACCCTGGTGAAGGGCGATCTGGCGGGCATCGCCCGGGCTCGGACGCTCAGCCGGGCCACCATGTCCAACATCCGCCAGAACCTCGTCCTGGCCTTCGTCTACAACGCGCTGGGCGTCCCCGTCGCCGCCGGCCTGTTCTACCCGCTGTTCGGCTGGACCCTCAGCCCGATCATCGCCGCCGCCGCGATGGCGCTCAGCTCCGTCAGCGTGATCGGCAACGCCCTGCGCCTCAGGACGCTCCGCCTGTGAAGGACGCTCCGCAGGAACGATGGTCCGCCCCCGCGCGGCTGCCGTCCGGAGATGCCTGCTTCACGACCGAGGCGTCCCTCATGCGGCGCTTGCAATCCCGGGCTCGGCTACCCTACTGTGAATTCTGCTAAAATATGTGACATGCGATGCGAGACCACCGGAACCGCTTTGCTCTGCCCCTCGCGGGCCTCGACAACGTGCTTCGATCGTACGGCGGTGCGGTTGCGCCTCCTGTCGTGATTCCCAGGCGCCATGATGACGTGGTTGCACAAGTGGTTGAACGGATCATCGACGACGCCGGCGTCGCCAGGGCGCGGCGCATCCTCGATGCCGCCGCCAGGGCGGAACGCGGCGGTGCCAAGGTCACCTGGCTGACAGGCATGTCCAAGGAAGAGCGGCGCGAACGCCTTTTCGGCAAGATGCCGCGTTCCTGAGTTCAGCTGGAATTTCGCGGCCCACCCGACTCTCCCTGCGGTACATCGAACCGAAACCCAAGATCGTCGGCATCGTGGGCGATCATCTCGATGTCAAGGTATCGCTTTCTTCACGCCAGCAATCCGATCTTGAACTGCTGATCGACCTGATCGAATCAGGGGGTGCCGTTCCCGATCGCTTCTACCGCCCCAGCAGGGATCGCCGGGGTGACGACATGCTCGTCAAGGGCAAGGTGATGCACCTGCATCTGGATGGTCCATCGAATGCACTGGTGTATTTGATCCAGTACGACGATGCCGTGCTCATCATCGAAGTGAATTCACATATTCACCTGCACGACGAACCGGAGGGCAAGAAGTTCCGCGCCGACCTTATCGGCAGAGCCGAACGGAACCTTCATAAAGTTCTTCAGGCCGGACCCGCTCCATTCCCTGCCGGCGGTCGAGGCAGGAAACCTCGGGCGTGAAGGCTGTCCCGGCCCTCGACTGGTCACTCTTTCCGCGATGCCGGTTATCCCATCCCGCCCTCGCGGATATCGAGGCCAACCGCCCCGCCGACGCCCCCGCACCCATCCGCCGCGCCCTTCCGCCGCACCCTGCAAGATCACGGCGCCGAATCCCGCGTCGGCCTGTTCCTTCCGCTGAACCCGTCGAGCAACGGACCGGGCATCGAAGAACGCATCGAACGCGAGGGCTGCCATGAGCTGGTCAATCCCCATCGGGACCGTCAAGGGCACGGTCATCCGGATCCACGTCACCTTCCTGCTTTTCCTCGCCTGGATCGGCGCGATGCACTACTCGCACGGCGGCGGGCCGGCGGCACTGGAAGGCGTCGTCTTCATCGTGCTGCTGTTCGCTTGCGTGCTGCTGCACGAGTTCGGCCACGTCTTCGCGGCACGGCGCTATGGCGTTCAGACGCCCGACATCACCCTGCTGCCGATCGGCGGCGTGGCGCGGCTGGAGCGCATCCCCGAGAAGCCGTCCCAGGAGCTGGTGATCGCGCTGGCCGGGCCGGCCGTCAACGTCGTGATCGCCGCAGCCCTCTACGTGGCACTCCTAGCCGGCGGGTTTCCGCTGTCGGTCGGCCTGCCCACCGACGGGTCGGAGGTCCAGAACCCCGGCGTCAGCATGCTGGCCCGGCTCGCCTGGGTTAACGTGTTCCTGGTGCTGTTCAACCTGATCCCCGCCTTCCCCATGGACGGCGGCCGGGTCCTGCGGGCCTTCCTCGCCCAGCGCATGGGCTATGGGCGCGGCACGGCGGTGGCGGCCACGATCGGGCAGGGCGTCGCCTTCGTGTTCGGCCTGCTGGGCCTGTTCGGCAACCCCCTGCTGCTGTTCATCGCGCTGTTCGTCTATCTCGCCGCCTCGTCGGAATCCCATGCCGTGCAGATCCGCGAGGTCTCCCGTGGGGTCATGGCCGGCGACGCCATGATCACCCGGTTCGAAAGCCTGTCCCCCGGCAGCGTCGTCGAGGACGCCGTGCAGTGCCTGATCCACACCACGCAGCACGAATTCCCCGTCGTGGACGGCTCCGGCCGGCTGCGCGGGGTGCTGACCCGCGACGACATGATCCGCGCCCTGCGGGACCGCGGCCCCGACACCCCCGTGCTGGAGGTCATGCGCACCGACATCCCGGTGATCGGCCAACGCCAGAACCTGGAGGAGGCCCTGCGCCTGATGCAGGAAAACCGTCTCCCCGCCGTCGGCATCGACGACGGCGCCGGCCGTCTGGTCGGGCTGATCACCCCGGAGAATGTCGGCGAGATGATGATGATCGAGTCCGCGCGCCCCAAGGGCGGCCCCCGCGCTCCCCGGACTTCGGCGCCGCTCCCCGGCCGGTAATCGGCCTGCGGAGGGGCGGCGTCCCGCCGCCCAAGGTGCGCGGGACGCGCACCCTCCCAGGGATCATGCCCACCGATCTTGAGATTGAATTCCTGAACCAGAAAGGATAAAACACCCAAAATCTATCCCCCGCCCGGAGAGCCCCGCCATCAGGGCAATCGCTTGAAGGGCTGTCATTGTAGGATTCCCTGGATTGTCGGGATGTGATTCAAAGGAATCTCCTTGAGGAGGAGGTTTCGATGGCGGTTACGGCGGCGGGGACCGGGTTGCTGGCGCACTTCAGTGCGCTGGAGGACCCGCGGCAGAGTGGCAAGGTTTTGTACCCTCTGCCGGAGATCCTTCTGGTCGTGCTATGCGGAACGCTGAGCGGGTGCGACGACTTTGTCGAGATGGCGCTCTGGGGACGCGAGCACCTGAGCTTTCTGCGCAGCTTTGAGCCGTTTGCGCGCGGCATCGCCAGCCACGACACCCTCAACGACGTCGTCCGGGCGCTTGATCCGGCCCTGTTCGAGGATTGTTTCGTCAGCTGGATCAACAGCTTGCGCGGTGCGGCGGGAGCCGAGGAGATCGCCGTGCCGGAGACGATCGCGATCGATGGCAAGACCATGCGGCGCAGCGGCAGCCGGCGGGGTGCCGGACCGCTGCATCTGGTCTCGGCCTGGGCGTGTGGCCAGCGTCTGGTGCTGGCCCAGGAAGCGGTGACCGGCAAGTCCAACGAGATCACCGCGATCCCGCGCCTGCTCGACCAACTGGTGCTCAAGGGCGCCCTGGTGACGATCGACGCCATGGGCTGCCAGCGCGCCATCGCCGAGCAGATCGTTGAAGCCGAGGCCGATTACGTGCTGGCGATCAAAGGCAACCAGAAATCCCTGTATGGCTCGATCCAGCGCGCCATCGCCGAGGGGCGGGCCGAGGACGGCTTCGGCCTCGACATGGTGCGGACCGAAGACGCCGATCACGGGCGGAACGAGGTGCGCCGGCACTTCATCCTGCACGACGTCAGCACACTCAACCGGCGCCACGCCTGGCCGGGATTGGGCGCGGTCGGCATGGTCGAGGCCGAGGTCGAGCGCGACGGCAAGACCACCGTCACCCGGCGCTGCTTCCTGTGCTCCCGACCGATGAGCGCTGCTGAGTTCGCCGCCGTAGTCCGCTCCCATTGGCAAATCGAGAATTCGCTGCATTGGGTGCTCGATGTCGTCTTCCGCGACGACCATGCCCGCGTCCGCAAAGGCTATGGCGCTAGGAACATGGGCCTGATCAAGCGTATTGCCGTCAACCTGCTGAAATCCGCCACAGATAAAAACAGCCTCAAGGTCCGTCGAAAAAAAGCTTCCTGGTCAACCGGTTACCTCCACTCCCTCATAATTGGAACTGCCTGAGCGCCTTCAAGCGATTCCCCTGGCCCCGCCATGCCCGAAGTCATCCCCAAGCTCCCCCACCGCCGCGAAGCCTTCGCCCGCCACGTCGCGGCCGGCCGCAGCCTGGCGGAGGCGGCGCGGCTCTCCGGCTATGCCCATGACAGCGCGCGCCAGACCGGCTCGCGCCTGATGAAGGAGGGGGAGGTCGCCGCCCGGGTGGCCCACCTCGCCGCCGTGGAGGACCGCCGGCAGCGGGAGGAAACCGACGAGCTGGTCGGCATCCTCAAGCGCGTGATGCTCGACGCGGTGGATCGCCACCGCCACTCCGCGGCCCTGCGCGCCGTGGATCAGATCGCCCGGTTCCGCGGCCTCGCCGTCGCCAAGCCGGCGGCGCGCGGGTCCGCCGCCCGTGCCGGGGATGGCGACGCCCCCGCCACCGCCCCCACCTCCGCCGAGGAGTCCGACGGTCCCCCCGGCGACGTGGATAATTTCAGCAACATCCTGTTCGACCCGCCGATGCCCCCGGAATCCATCCCTCCGGTCGAGGCCGCCCCCGTCCCCCCGGACCCGAAGAAGGAGGAGAGCAAGGCCCGCGAGGCGAAGGCGGAGCGGCGGTCCCTGTGCCGGGACCTGATCGTGAGGCACCACCCCCAATTGATCCCGCGCGTCCGGGACGGTGCGGAGCCCGAAGCGTTCTTCGACGCGGAATACCGGCTGCTGCCGGCCGACCGGTGGCCCGAGGATCGCCTTCGGCTGCGCGAACCGGCCCCGGCCTCCCCGGCTTCGGCCCCGGCGTCCCCGGCTCCGGCCCAGGCTCCAGCTCCGGCTTCCTGGGCTTCGACCTCCCCGGCCCGGGGCCGATGATGACGAATCATGACATTCTCCGCCCTGGAACGGCGCCGCACTCGAACAACCCGGACCGCGCCCCTGTTGAGCGGAGTCCCTTCAGCGGGTACCTTGTCATGCCGTCCGGATCGGCGGCATTCGCCGACATGAACCGCCGATCCCGATGGCAAGGATGACAAGCTCCCGGCCGTGGCGGCGCGGCGCGGGGCATGCCATGGACAGGCCGCCAGGAAGGGACATGCCTTGACCACCGACATCAACGATCGGGTGCTGCTCGACATCGCGGGGGGCGTCGCGACGCTGACGCTCAACCGGCCGGGCGCGCTCAACGCCCTCGACACCAAGCTTGCCGAAGGGCTGTCGGCCGGGCTGTCGCGCTGCGAGGAGGACGACGCGATCCGCGCGGTGGTGATCCGCGGCGCCGGAGAAAATTTCATGGCCGGCGGCGACATCAAGATGTTCTCCGCCCTGCTGGGCGAGCCGAACGGCGCCCGGCGCAGCTATTTCGAGCGCCTGATCCATCAGGTCCACGAGTCCATCGTCATCCTGCGGCGCATGCCCAAGCCGGTCGTCGCCAGCGTGCGCGGCGCCGCCGCGGGCTTCGGCGTCAGCCTCGTGCTGGCCTGCGACCTCGCCATCGCCGCCGACGACGCCGTCTTCACGCTGGCCTACTGCCATATCGGCGTCAGCCCGGACGGCGGCTCGACCTTCCACCTGGCCCGCGCCGTCGGCATGAAGAAGGCGATGGAGATCGCGCTGCTGGGCGACCGTTTCAGCGCCACCGATGCCGAAAGCCTCGGCCTGATCAACCGTGCCGTCACCTCCGCCAACCTGGAGGACGAGACCGCCAAGCTCGCCAACCGGCTGGCGGCCGGCCCGACCGCGGCCTATGGGCGGACCAAGCAGCTGCTCAACGCGTCGCTCAACACGACCCTGGAAACCCAGCTCCAGGCGGAAGCCGAGCGGTTCGCCGCCAGCGCCGTGACCTCCGACTTCGCGGAGGGCGTCACCGCCTTCCTGGAGAAGCGCAAGCCCTCCTTCACCGGCAAATAATCACAAGAACCAGTCGCACCGCGATTCTGCCCCGCGATTTCGGAGGAAACGACCATGGCTCCCCCCGGCACCGGCACCCTATCGGGCAAGACCCTGTTCATCACCGGCGCCAGCCGCGGCATCGGCAAGGCCATAGCCCTGCGCGCGGCGCGCGACGGCGCCAACATCGTCATCGCCGCCAAGACCACCGAGGCCCACCCCAAGCTTCCCGGCACCATCCACAGCGCCGCGGAGGAGATCGAGGCGGCCGGCGGCAAGGCGCTGGCCGTCCAGGTCGATATCCGCGACGAGGCCCAGATCGCCGCCGGGGTCGCCCGGGCGGTCGAACGGTTCGGCGGGATCGACATCCTGGTCAACAACGCCAGCGCCATCAGCCTGACCGGCACGCTGGAAACGCCGATGAAGCGCTTCGACCTGATGATGGGCGTCAACGCGCGCGGCACCTTCGCCACGTCGCAGGCCTGCATCCCGCATCTCCGCGACGCCGCCAACCCCCACGTCCTGATGCTGTCGCCGCCGCTCGCGATGGACCCCAAGTGGTTCAAGGACCACACGGCCTACACCATGGCGAAATACGGCATGAGCATGTGCGTCCTGGGCTTGAGCGCCGAGTTCCGCGACGCCGGCATCGCCGTCAACGCCCTGTGGCCGCGCACCCTGATCGCGACCGCCGCCCTCGCCATGATCCCCGGGGTCGATCCCGGGACCGGCCGCAAGCCGGAGATCGTCGCCGACGCCGCCCATGCGATCCTGTGCCGCGACAGCCGGGGCTGCACCGGCAACTTCTTCATCGACGACGAGGTGCTGGGCCAGCAGGGCGTCACCGACTTCACCCCCTATGCCGTCGATCCGTCGAAGCCCCTGATGTCCGACCTTTTCCTGGACTGATCCGGGAACACATGGGACGACAGGGAGGAAGAAACGAATGAAACTATCCAAGACCATCCGGGCCGCCTGCGTCGCGGCCGTCGCGGGCACCGCCGCCGCCGCGATCATCACCGGCGCCATCCCGGCCCAGGCCGTCGAGGTCACCATCGGCTATCTCGGCCGCCAGGAACCGCCGCGCGAGCCGCTGTCCTTCGTCGAGCCGATCCTCGAGGACGAGGGCATCCAGGGCGCCCAGCTCGGGCTGAAGGACAACGCCACGACCGGCCGGCTGCTCGGCCAGGACTTCAAGCTGGACGAGGTGATCGTGCCGGAGGACGGCGACCCCGCCGCCGCCGCGCGCGAGATGCTGGGGCGCGGCGTCAGGCTGATCGTCTCCGACCTGCCGGCCCAGGGGCTGCTCGCCGTCGCCGACCTGCCGGAAGCCGATGGCGCCCTGATCCTCAATGCCCGGGCGCGGGACGACAGCCTGCGCCGCGACCAGTGCCGCGCCAATGTCCTGCACACCATCCCCAGCCGGGCCATGCTGGCCGACGCGCTCGGCCAATACATGGTGTTCAAGCGCTGGACCCGCTGGTTCCTGGTCGAGGGGCCGGGCGAGGGCGACAAGAAGCTGGCCGAGGCGATCCGCAGGACCGCCAAGCGCTACAACACCCGCATCGTGGTGGACAAGCCCTGGACCTTCGAGACCGGCAACCGCCGCACCGACAGCGGCGCCGTCAACGAGCGCGACGCCATCCAGGGGTTCACCCAGGTGGACGACTACGACATCCTGATCGTCGCCGACGAGGAGGACCAGTTCGGCGAATACCTCGTGGACCGCACGGCCCGCCCGCGTCCGGTCGCCGGGACCCAGGGGCTGGTGCCGACCGCCTGGTCGCGGGTGACGGAGAACTGGGGCGCCACCCAGCTCCAGCGCCGGTTCGAACGTCAGGCCGGCCGCAGCATGACCGAGCGCGACCACACCGCCTGGCTGGCGGTCCGCACCGTCGGCGAGGCCGCGACCCGGACCAACTCGGCCGATCCCAAGACGATCGAGGGCTTCATCCGCAGCCCCGACTTCGCGCTGGGCGGCTTCAAGGGCCAACCGCTCAGCTTCCGCCCGTGGGACGGCCAGATGCGCCAGCCGGTCCTGCTGGTCAACCCGCGCATGCTGGTCTCGGTCTCGCCGCAGGAGGGCTTCCTGCACCAGGTGACGGAGCTGGACAGCCTGGGTGACGACCGGCCGGAAACCCAGTGCCGGTTCTGACCTGAAGCCTGGAAGCCTGTAGGTCGGCCTTCGCCCGTCAGGGCGAACGCCGACACCCCGCGCCGACGCTCCGGCCATGGTGTCGGCGTCGGCCTTCGGCCGAGGCCGACCTACGGCTACCTGCCTCCGATTACCCGCCCACCTACCCGTCAGGACGGCCGCTCCCCCGCTCCGGCGATCACCCGGCGGTCGTCCTGGCGCCGCGTGAAGCCGTCGGCGTCCAGGTGTTCCAGCAGCGGGATGCTGAACTTCCGCGTGATGCCGAGCAGCCGGCCCAGGTCGGCGACCAGGAAGCCGCCGGCCCGGTCGGCGAGGTGGATCGCCATGATCCGCTTCGCCTTGGCGACCGCGTCGCGGTGGAACAGGATGTCGCGCTTCTGCACCCGGTCGGTGGTTCGGACCAGCGTTCCGGTGCGGACCAGATAGCGCACCGCCTGGAACCGGGCCTTGTCCGAACCGACCACGGCGGCGATGTCCGGCGGCGTCAACCCGCCCTCCCGGAAGGGCGCCTCGACCGCCGCGAGGGCGCCCCGGTCACGCTCCGACAGCAGCGCCGCCGGATCGAAGTCCCGGTGGCGCAGCCGCCCCCCGTCGTTGATCAGGATGCCCTGGCGGACCAGGCCGGCGGCCCTGGCGGCGACAGTGCGTTCCAGCCGCTCGCGCGGCAGCCCCGGCTCCGTCGGATGGCGGCGGTGATGCTCCTCGACCAGCGCCAGGACGCGGCATTCCAGGCGGCACCGCACCTCCGTCAGGAGCACGGCGTCCTCTCCCGCAAGCTCCGCCCCGGCGGCGGGCAGGATCCCGCACAGCATTTCACGTGAAACCGCCAGCAGCCGGCACAGCTCCGCGACCGCGCAGCCGTCGGCGCCGGCGGCCCGCAGCCGGGCCGCCACCACGGCGGCGGGCGGCCCGGCCGCCAGGACGCGCAGGAAATCCAGCGTGCCGGCATCGCGGCGCCGACGCCGGCGGGACGCCGGGTCGAGGATCCGCCCGCCGCCGACCGTGGCCGGCGGCGACGGCGTCCGGATGATGAAAGGCTCGCCGGCCGGTACCGCGACCGCTTCGCCGGCCTGGAGCTGGACCGGCGCGCTGTCTCCCGGCTCCAGCCGGTCCCGGTCCAGCAGCCGCACCCGGGCCGACGTCTCCGTCGTGCCGAACAGCAGCCGGACCACCGTCCCGCTCCCGAGATCCCGGCCGGCGGAGGGCAGCAGCCTCAACTCGGCGTCGAGCCAGGCGGAAGGCACCAGCAGGCCGGGCGTTGCCAGTGCCGCCCCCCGCGCCAGGTCGGACCGCTCGACCCCGCGCAGGTTGACGGCGGTGCGCCGGCCGGCCCCGGCGGCCTCGACCGCCCGGCCATGGATCTGGAGGCTGCGGACCCGTGCGCACCGCCCGCCCGGCAGGATTTCCACCGCGTCGCCGACCCGAAGGGAGCCGCGCCGGAGCGTGCCGGTCGCGACCGTCCCGAAACCGGCCACCGCGAAAACCCGGTCGGCCGGCAGGAAGAAGACTCCGGCATCCGCTTCGGTCCCGGAATCCCGGGGCAGGGTGCCCAGCGCCTCGCGCAGCCGGTCCAGGCCCGCTCCGGTCACGGCGGAGGTCCGGACCGCCGTGACCTCGCCGATGCCCGCGTCCCGCGCCAGTTCGCAGGCGGCCCGTCCGGCGGCTTCGGCCTGCGCGGCATCCGCGAGGTCGCACTTGGCGACCGCGACGATGCCCCGCTTCACGCCGATCAGGCCGGCGATCTCCACATGCTCCACGGTCTGCGGCTTGATTCCCTCGTTCGCCGCGACCACCAGGAGCACCGCGTCGATGCCGGTGGCGCCGGAGATCATGGTGCGGACGAACCGCTCGTGGCCGGGCATGTCGATCAGGTCGATCTCTCCGCCCGGCACCGCCAGATGGGCGAAACCCAGCGCGATGGAGATGCCGCGCCGCTTCTCCTCCGCCAGCCGGTCGGTGTCGATACCGGTCAGCGCCTTGACCAGGGCCGTCTTGCCATGGTCCACGTGGCCGATCACGCCCACCAGAGCGCTCCTCATGACGCCGCCGCTCCCCAAGCCGCTTCCCGGATCGCCCCCCGGATCGCTGCCGCGATCACCGGCAGGTCCGCGTCGCCCAGCGTCCGCATGTCCAGGATGAAGCGGTCGGCGGCGATCCGGCCGACCACCGCCGGCCGGTGCAGCCTCAGCCGCCGCGCCAGTTCGGCCGTTTCCGGCCCGGCCGCCCCCAGTCCCGCCGCCCGAAGCGTCACCAGCCGGGTCGGCAGCGCCGTCTCCGGAAGGGAGCCGCCGCCGGAATAGCTCTTGCCGTCGGCCCCGGCGACCTCCAGCCCGTCGATACCGGCCAGCAGCTCCGCCAGCCGGCCGGCCCGTTCCTCCAGCAGGGACAGGGGGGTCGCCAGCATCGCGAGCACCGGCACGGAAGCCACCACCCGGGGAGGGTCCAGGTAGAGCCTCAGCGTCGCCTCCAAGGCCGCCAGCGACAGCTTGTCGATCCGGACCGCCCGCAGCAGCGGATGCTTCTTCAGCTGGACAATCAGGTCGCGACGGCCTACTATGATGCCAGCCTGCGGACCCCCCAGCAACTTGTCCGCGCTGAACATCACCAGATCGACGCCCGCCGCGACGCTTTCTCCCACGGTCGGTTCGTGGGGCAGGCCGATGTCGCGCAGGTCGAGCAGGGTGCCGCTTCCCAGATCCTCCATCACGACCAGCCCACGCCGCCGGCCCAGGTCCGCCAGGTCGGCCAGGGCGGGCGCGCTGGTGAAACCGACGATGCGGTAATTGCTCTGGTGGACCTTCAGGATCACCCGGGTCTCCGGCGTGATCGCCGCCTCGTAGTCGGATGTCCGGGTCTTGTTGGTGGTGCCGACCTCGACCAGCCGGGCGCCGCCCTGGCGGATCACGTCGGGCACCCGGAAGGAACCGCCGATCTCCACCAGCTCGGAGCGGGAGACCAGGGCCTCGCCGCCCCGGGCCACGGCGCTCAGCGCCAGCAGCACGGCGGCGGCATTGTTGTTGACCACCAGGGCCGCCTCCGCCCCGGTCAGCCGGCACAGCAGGTCGGTGACCGCTGCGTAGCGCGATCCCCGGGCGCCGCTCTCCAGGTCGAATTCGAGGTTCGCATAGCCGGCGGCGACTTGCGCGAGGGCCGCCACCGCCGGCTCCGCCAGGGGCGCGCGGCCCAGGTTGGTATGGATGACGATGCCGGTACCGTTGACGACCCGGCGCAGTTGGCCATGGCGAAAGGGTTCCAGCGCCGCCCTGACCGAGTCGAAGAAGCTGTCCGCGGGGAACGCCTCGAAGGACACGGATCCGTCCAGAACGGCGCGGCGCAGCGCGTCTAGCCCGCCGCGGACCGCCTCGACGACCAGCGCGCGCGGGAACTCCGCCATGAGGGCGGCGGCCTCGGCGCTCTCCAGCAGCTTCTGGACCTGGGGCAGGGCGCGGAGCGCGGCCGGGGCGCTGGGGGGTGAGGACGGAGCGACATGCATGACCTCGGATGTGGAGGCCGGCGCCCCGGTACCCAGCCCATCCAAACGTCCTACCCCGGCCGGAAAGCGGCATGCTGCACAGCGTCAATTCGCCGCTTGTGTCCGGTCATGCCGGGTCTAACGTGATCTTGAAGTAAAACGGACGGACAGAGATGTCTTTCCAAGTCATGTGGGAGATAGGACATGGCAATCATCACGTTTTCATCGCCGACGTTGCATCGCGATGTCACGGTTTATGCGACGGCCGGCGATACAAAGACCGTTCTGTCCTTGGCGGAGAAGAACGATGTCAGGATTCCGCATGATTGCCGCGAGGGCGACTGCGGGTCGTGCCTGATCGAAGTGAAGTACCTGGCCGGCAAGCCGAAGATGGCGATCGACCTGACCGAGAAGGAGAAGTCCACCCTTCAGTCGCTCGGGCGCATCACCGCCGCCCAGATCGAGGACGCCGAGGTCAACCATGTGGCTCCGCCGTTCCGGCTGGCCTGCCAGTTCATCGCCCGGGACGAGGACATGGTCATCACCTTCACCGGCGAGCCCGGCGGCGCCGACTGACGCCGAAGGGGGGCGGCCCGCCGGCCCGGCGGGGTCGCCCTCTCCTCCGGTCCACTCATTTCCGAAAGGAGTATCCACTTAATCTTCGTAACGGAATAAACAAAATTGCATAAAATATTCCCATACTCCAGTCGAGGGCTTTGGGATGGGTTTGGTTACGAAGACGCTGGAAAGGGCTGCTCCCGCGCAAGCGTCCGCCACCGCTGCCCGCCCACTGTCCGCGAGGCTGAGCCTCGCGATCTGGATCGTCCTGATGTCCATCCTCTGGGTGCTGGTGGTGGCCGGCGCCTGCGCCCTGCTCGGCATCGAATTTTAGCCACTCGCGTCGCATTTCCTGGATCGCCGCTTGTTCTCGACGGGTGGTGACCCACCCTCCACATCCGAGTTCCGGAGGCCAGGATTGCAGCGAACCCACCTGAGGCAGGATACCATCCGTCTGCCGGACGGCCGGCGGCTGGGCTACGCCGAGTATGGCGATCCCGACGCACCCCCCGTCATCTATTGCCACGGCTTCCCCAGTTGCCGGCTGGAGCCGGGCATGGTCGAGATCTCGGGCATCCGCCTGGTGGCGCTGGACCGCCCGGGCTACGGCCTGTCCGATCCCAGGCCGGGCCGAAGGCTGGCGGACTGGCCGGCCGACGTGGCGGCCGCCGCCGACGCCCTCGGGATCGAACGGTTCGCGGTGGCCGGCGTCTCGGGCGGGGCGCCCTATGCCGCCGCCTGCGCGGCGTTGCTCCGCGGCCGCGTCACCGGGCTGGCGCTGATCTGCGGCATAGCGCCGCCGAACATGGGATGGGAAGCCGGCGGCGCCGCCGCGCAGCTGATGATGCTCGACCGGCTGCCCGGCTCGGCGGCTCTGGCCGCGGTTCTGGGACGCCGCCTCGTGCTCGGCCTGCGGTCCGCCTCGCTGCTGCGGACTCTGCTGCGGTTCGGCCGCCTGCCGGAAGCGGACCGCCGTGTCCTGGCAGGCCGGGTCGGCATCCATGTGGTGGACAGCTTCCGGGAAGCGCTGCGGAACGGCCCGCAAGGCGCCCTCGACGATGCGCGCATCTTCGCCCAGCCCTGGAATTTTACGGTGGAGGACATCTCGGTGCCGACGGTGATCTGGCACGGCGACATGGACAATCAGGTACCCGTGGCGGCGGCCGAAGTGTACGCAAGGCTGATTTCCCACGCCGAGGTGTGTATCAAAGATGGTGAGGGTCATTTTTCACTGGTCGTTCAATATAACCACAACATCATTGCTTCTCTTTTTGCCATTGCGGAAAGGTACGTGCTGACCGATGTTACATCTTCGGCTCGCACATTTCCGCCTGCGGGGGGATGAGCCGGAAAAACCCGTCTGGTTTCTCAACGACAGAACAAGAACATGCACATAGATACCGTACGCGCTGCCTACCGCCGTTATGCCGGCGTCTACGATCTCGTCTTTGGCAAGAGCTTCGAGGCGGGGCGCCAGCAGACTCTCGACCGGATCAACGCGCGCAAGAAGCTTCGCATCCTCGAAGTCGGGGTCGGCACCGGCCTGTCCCTGCCGGACTACAATCCCGACCACACGATCGTCGGCATCGACGCGTCGGAGGAGATGCTGAACATCGCGCGCGAGCGGGTCGCCAAGAAGGGGATCCGGAACGTCGAGAGCCTGGTCGAGATGGACGCCCAGAGCATGACGTTCGAGGACCAAAGCTTCGACGTGGTCGTGGCGATGTATGTGATGACCGTGGTGGAGGACCCGCAGGCCGTGATGAACGAGCTGAAGCGGGTCTGCAAGCCGGGCGGCGACATCTACATCGTCAACCACTTCTCGGCGGAGAAGGCCGGCCTGCGGCTGAAGTTCGAACGCATGATCGCCAACTTCGCCGAGCTGCTGGGCTGGCACGCCGACATGCCCATGTCGCCGCTGCTGTCCAATGCCGGAATCGAGATCGTGACGATCGCCAAGCTGCCGCCGTTCGGCATGTTCACGATGGTGCACTGCCGGAACAGCGACAGCTCGGGCGGTCAGATGCTCCAGGCGGTCGGGACCTGAGGGGTCGCGCCGCGGCGGTTCAGGCCCTCCCGCCGACCCGGTCGCCCGGCCGGGCCGGCAGGCGGACCCGAACCGCCGCGTGATCCCGGCGGACGGGAAGGGCCGGTGACTTTACTGCGCCGCGATCAGCAGGATCACCAAGTTCGCCGCCGCGGCGGCCACCATGGTCGGCACCAGCCAGGTCGGGTGGGTGACGAACAGGGCGACGATGACCAGCAGGCCGACCAGGGCGAGCACGCCGGCGGCCAGGGGCTTCAGATAGACGTCCATTCCAGGATCTCCGTTACGTGACAGGGGTGCGCATGTGGGCTTGCGCGAAAGCTACACGATGCGGTCGCGCGCGGCTGTTCAAACCATGCCGCAGGCTGTGCGGCCTGTTGTCACAAGATTGACGGATTTCCGCCGGATCGCCTCCGCCGGAACCGTCGCCATCGGCGGCGGTTGATCCAGGATTACGAACAGACCTGACTGGAAGGAGCCGATGCCATGGAAGAGGCGCACCTGGTCGCTCTCTACACCCGATTCGAGACCGCCCTGCGCGTGATGGACGAGCTGGGCGCCGAAGGCTTCGGCGCCGAAGCGGTCAACGTCCTGTCGCCCCATGCCGCCGGCCGGCACGGCACCGCCACCGCCGCCGACGTCTCCCCGGACCGTCCCGGGCGACATGACGTGAACGATTCCGACATCGGCCCGCTGGTCGTGATCGGCCCCCTGGCGGAACAGATCAGGGGCAGGGAGCTCATCCAGGTCCTGCGTGACCGGGGAATCACGGTCGAAGTCGCCCAGCGCGCCGCGGAAGCACTGCGCCGCGGCGGGTCGATCGTGGTGGTCGACACTGCCGCCGCTGACCATGACCGAGCGCTCGCCGTGATCGACCGCCATCAGCCCGGCGGGCTGGAGACCCTGGGGACCACCTATTTCGAGCCCGGCTGGAGCCGCGCCGACGAGGTCGCCGGGGCCGAAGGCGTGCTGGAGATCGCGGACGACCGGCTGAACGTCAAGAAGCCGGGCGAGGATGCATCGGAGTTCCGGTCCCTGGCACCCGGTCCCGAGGAACTGCGGGTGGAGAAATCCGGCGGCCGAAGTTCCGAGGCCGGCAGCGGCGAGTTGCACGGCAGCCAGCCGGCGGGTCCGGACCGCTGAACAGCGACCTGAAAGCAAGAACCCCCGCATGCTCCAGGGCAGCGGGGGTTCGGAAGCGGTTGAGACATTACCGCAATCCGGTGCGATACCGGATCAATTTTGGTAGCATTTGAGATGCCGTGTCGACGGCAGGCTCAAGTAATCGCCGGCGGACTCATGGATTTTACTCACCCTCCAATCAATCGGCCATTGGCCTATCTTCTGGATTCTGGCCGGTAAACCGACCGCGGAGAAGTTTATCCTGATCTGACGACCTCCTCGTTCTTACTACATCTTTATGATGTGCCTTTGTCATCGAGCTGTCAAGCGGTCGCCAGCGTCGAAAAATGCACCCCTCGAAAAAAAATGGAAATCGGCTCTGGACAACGCCTCCGCGGGATCGTAGATACGCGTCCCCACGACGCGGGTGTAGCTCAGTTGGTTAGAGCGCCGGCCTGTCACGCCGGAGGCCGCGGGTTCAAGTCCCGTCACTCGCGCCATTCTCCTCCAGTGAAGATCTTCCAGCGGGAAGACTCCTGGTTGCATCACATTCCGATCCAGTAAAAATCAAAAGTGGTATACCGCAAGTCCATGGACTGCTGCGCGGGCCACAAGCACTTGTCCATCTGCTAGCCTGGACAGACGCGTTCTCCATGGTGGAGAGCCGTGGCTGGAGCAATTCCCGTCCATAGACCCCTGAACAGGGGACAGCATCAGGTGTTTTCGTGTTCTGTCTCAATGAGCGAAAATAGCATTCCCGTTGTTGATCGGCCTTTCTGGCCAGGCGGTGGCAGGGGCGCATCCCTGGAACAGATCCGTACCGCCCTCACGTTTCCCAATCCCCTGGTGCTGTTGACCGGATCGCCGGAGGTCGGCAAGTCCCGGCTGGTTCGCGAATTGGCGGCCCGCCAGGAGGCCCGGGGTACCGTATGCGCCGTCGTGCCCGATGCCGGCACGGCTGCCAAGGAACTGACCAGGCTGGAGGAGGAACTCTCGCGGAAGGCATCGCCGCAGGGGGGTATCGCCGCCCCGGTGCCCCGTGCGCTGCTGGTCGTCGACGGTGTGGATGCTCTCGACGGGGCTGCGCTCGAGCGGTTCGCATTGCTGACCCGCCGGGGAACGCTCGCCTTGCTCCTGGCCGGGCGCACCGGCCTGATCGAAACCCTCGTCCGCTCCGCTTCCAAAACGGTGCGCGGCGCGATCACGGCCCGCGTGCATCTGGACCCGCTCGACGACAGGGCGGCCGAGGATTTCATCGCCGCCTTGATCGCGAGCCGGGGCGAGGTCGCCGGCATCGCCCCTGACACGGTGAGGCGGATCGTCGCCCAGGGCAACGGCATACCGGGAGAGATCGAGCGCCTGACTGCCGACGCGATCACGCTGGCCCGTGCCAGCCGGGCCGTGCACATGGCCGCGACGGTTGAGCCGGCTTCTGAATTTCCCACGTTCCAGCCGCTCGACCTGACGCCTGCAGCGCTGCGGCCGGACCCGTCGCGCTGCCTCACCGCCGCCCCGCGCTCGATGCAGGATGTCCTCGAGGACCTGCGGACACGGGCGGCGACCGCACCCAGGGCCGGGTGTCCGAAGGACCGCGACGCCCTTTCGGATCCGCCGGCACGGACGCTACCCTCCAGGAGGAGTCCTGTTCAGCCGGAACCGCCCCGCGGCCGGACACTGCCATGGGCCACCGGCATCGCCCTGGCGGTCGCCGCGACCGCGTTCATCTCGCCCGAGCCCAAATACGGCGTGCCGACCGTGCATGTTTCCGACAATCCGAATGCCGTCGTGGTCAGCTCGGTCGTTCCGGAACCGGGCGCCGGCATCCGGGCAGCCGAACCGGGGGTCATGGTGGCCGAACTGGAAGACGAGCAGCCTCGTTCCCGCGACTCCATGACCGACCCGGCGCCCGAACCCGAACCCGAACCGATGGCCGCCGAACCACCGCCTGCCGAGCAGCCGGCACCCCAGGAACCGGTGATCGAGCAGCCTGCATTCGAAGAACCGGTGATCGAGCAGCCGGTGATCGAGCAACCGGCAGTCGAGGAGCCCGCCCCCTTATTGCCTGAGCCGAAGCCGACCCTCGCGGAGCCGCCCCCGGAGGAGCAGGCGCCCGCTCCGGTTGTCACCGTGGAGCCGCCGCCGCCGGAACCGCTGCCACAACCGCGGATCCCGGCGATGGCCGAGAACGCGCTGCTGGACCGGGGCGACCGTCTGATGGCCTTGGGCGACATCGCCTCGGCCCGGCTGCTGTTCGAGACGGCGGCATCCCAGGGCAGCGGACGGGGGGCGCTTGCAGTGGGCCGGACGCTGGATCCGGCCTATCTCGGCTCCATCGGCGTCCGGGGCGTCGCCGGCGATCCGGAGCGCGCCGCCACCTGGTACCGCCGCGCGGCCGACCTGGGAGAAACCTCGGCCGCCGCCCTGCTGGAGTCGCTGGGACGGCGCTGACCGGCGTCACTCGATCAGCCGGGTCACCAGGAACAGGGCGGAGCCGACCAGGGCCGCGACGATGGTGCCGGAGATGCGAACATACTGCAGGTCGCTGCCGACCGCCGTCTCGATCCGGTCCGATACCGTCCGGGCGTCCCAGTTGTGGACCACCTCGGCGATGAAGCGGCCGATACCGCGCCGCCAGGGCGAGATGAGGTCCAGCGCCAGCCGCTCGGCCGAGGCGTTGAGACGCGCCCGCATGGCGGGGTCCGTCTCCAGCGCCGACCCCAGCGACTTCAGGCCGGTGACCAGCGCCTCGCGCGTCCGGCCATCGGGCCGTTCCAGGTCGTCCAGCGTGATCCGGCGCACCTCGTCCCACAACCCGGCCAGCCAAGCCTGGATTTCCGGCTGGTCGAGCAGCCGTGCCTTGGCCGCCTCGACCTGGGCGCGGGTGTCGGCGTCGTCCTGAAGGTCGCGGGCCAGATCCTCGATCGCCAACTCCATGCGGATGCGCATCGGCGATGCCGGGTCGAGCAGTTCCTTCAGGTAATCGTGGGCCCCGCTGCTCAGGGAGCGGGCGACCCGCCGGTCGATCGCCTTGGGAATCCACCAGCCGCTGCGCTGGCCGACCATCGCCTCCAGCCGGCCCTGGTTGCGGTCCATCAGGTCCAGCGCCCAGGCCACCGCGCGCTCCAGCAGGGGCTGGTGCTGCCCGCTGGCAACCAGCACGCCCAGCACCTTGCCGATCACCGGCGCCACTTCGGTCCCCCGCAGCTGCTCGCCCAGCGCCCGGCCGAAGAAGTCGCGCAGCTCGCGGTCCTCGATCGACCGGATCACGCCGGGCAGCGTCGCGACCAGCCGGACGGCCAGCGCCTCCGCCGTGCCGGGCGCATTCAGCCAGCCTACCAGCCGCGCCGCCGGATCGACCGAGCGGAGCTTCGCCACGACCAGCGACGGCTCCAGGAAGTTGCGTTCGACGAAGCTGCCGAGCCCGTCGCCGATGCGGTCCTTGCTGGACGGGATGATCGCGGTGTGCGGGATCGGCAGGCCCAGGGGCCGGCGG
This sequence comes from Skermanella pratensis, assembly GCF_008843145.1. Taxonomy (GTDB): domain Bacteria; phylum Pseudomonadota; class Alphaproteobacteria; order Azospirillales; family Azospirillaceae; genus Skermanella; species Skermanella pratensis. The sequence continues at coordinate 29,361 of NZ_CP030265.1, forward strand.
AACAGCGCGGTCACCGCGAACCAGTCCGCCAGCGCGCCGACGATCGCCGCCTCCGACGCGGCGCGCAGCAGCAGTATCCAGAATCCCGGCTCCGGCACGAAGCGCAGGGCCACGAACAGGGTCGCCGCGAACAGCAGCAGCCCCGTGGCCAGCCTCCTATTGCGCCGGAGCAGGCGGCGCTGCGCTGCCTCGTGGTCCGTATCGGTATCCGGCTGATCGATCAATTTCCCTCCGCGTCGGCTCTCCAACGCGGAGGGCGGAGGGAGGTTCCCCAGGGGAGCGGCCGGTCAGGCGTTGCCGGACGGCTCGGCTAGGGAAATCCGGACCTCCACCACGCCCGGCTCGTCGCGATTCTCCCGCCGGGTGAAGCCCAACTCGTGGCACATCGCCAACATGGTGGTGTTCTCGCGCAGCACCTCGCCGAACACCTCGCCGATGCCCCGGGAACGGGCATACTCGATGATCTGGGTCATCAGGACGTAGCCCAGGCCCTTGCCCTTCATGTCGCTGCGCACCATCACGGCGTATTCGGCTTTCTGATTGTCCGGGTCGGCCGCGATGCGGACGATGCCGTAGAGCTCGTCCTGGCCGTCGGCCATCTGAGCCACGGCGACCAGCGCCATCTCGCGGTCATAGTCGATCTGGGTCAGCTTGGCGGCCATCTGGTGCGACAGGCGCTTCATCGGCGCGAAGAAGCGCAGGCGGATGTCCTCCGGGGTCATGCGCTCGAACATCCGGTGGATGATCGGCTCGTCCTCGGGCCGGATCGGGCGCAGCAGGAACTCCCGCCCGTCGTTGAGCTTGACCCGCTTCTCCAGCTTCTTCGGGTAGGGCCGGATCGCGAGCCGCCGGGATCCTGGAAGAAGGGCGGGCACCGCCACCTTGATGCGGGCGTCGAGCGCCAGCACCCCGGTGTCGTCGGCCAGCAGCGGGTTGATGTCCAGCTCGACGATCTCGGCGATGTCGGTGATCAGCTGGCTGACCTTGATCAGGGTCAGCGCCACCTGGTCGTTCGCGGCGGGCGGCCGGTCGCGGTAGCCCTGGAGCAGCTTCCAGACCCTGGTGCGCGACATCATCTCGCGCGCGAGATTGGTATTGAGCGGCGGCAATCCCAGCGCCTTGTCCTGGACCACCTCGACCGAGGTGCCGCCCTGGCCGAACAGCAGCACCGGCCCGAACAGAGGGTCGTCGGCGACGCCGACGATCAGCTCGTGGGCGCCGGGCTTGCTCGCCATGGCCTGGACGGTGAAGCCTTCGATGTCGGCGTCGGGCCGCAGCGCCCGGACCCGCTCCAGCATGGCCACGGCCTTGGCGTGGACCTCCTCCGGCGTCTTGATGTGGAGCTGGACGCCGCCGATGTCGGACTTGTGGATGATGTCGACCGACAGGATCTTGAGGGCCACCGGCCTGGCGATGCGGCGCGCGGCCTCGGCCGCATCCTCCGGGGTGCGGGCCTTCAGCGTCTCGACCACCGGGATGCCGTAGGCTTCCAGGACGTGCTTGGCCTCGAACTCGCTGAGCCAGCTCCGGCCGTCGGCGATGGCCGCGTCGATCAGGGCGCGCGCCGCCTTCTCGTCGACCTGGAACTGCTCGGGCGTGCTGGCCGGAGTCTCCATCAGCAGCTCCTGGTTCTTGCGGTAGCGCACCAGGTGCATGAAGGCGCGGACGGCCTTGCTCGGCGTCTCGTAGGTCGGGATCCGGTTGGCGGCGAACAGGTGCCGCGCCTCCTGCGCGGAGGTGTCGCCGAGCCAGCTCGTCAGGACCGGATGCTTGCGCCCCTTCAGGGCGTCCACCACGGCCCGCGCCGACTCGGCGCCGTCCGCGACCGCGACCGGGCAGTTGATCACCAGGATGGCGTCATGGTTGCGATCGCCGAGCAGCGCCGCGAGCGTGTCGGCATAGCGCTTGCCCGAGGCGTCGCCGATGATGTCGATCGGGTTGCCGCGGCTCCAGGTCGGCGGCAGGACGGCGTTCAGCTTCGCCATCACGGTCTCGTCCAATCCGGCGAGGCAGCCGCCTTCCTCGATCAGGGTGTCGGTCGCCATCACGCCTATGCCGCCGCCGTTGGTCACGATCGCCAGCCGATCGCCGGTTATCTGCACGCCCATGGCCAGCGTCTCGACGGCGTCGAACAGCTCGTCCAGCTCGACCACGCGCAGCATGCCGGCGCGCCGGAAAGCCGCGTCGTAGACGTCGTCATGGCCGGCCAGCGCGCCGGTGTGGGAGCTGGCGGCCTTCGCCGCCTCGTCGGTGCGGCCCGAGCGGATCACGATGACCGGCTTCTGGCGCGCCGCGGCGCGGGCCGCCGACATGAACTTGCGGGCGTGGGTGATCGCCTCGACATAGAGGCAGATGGCGCGGGTGTTGTAGTCGGCCGCCATGTAGTCGAGCAGGTCGCCGAAATCCACGTCGGCCATGCCGCCCAGTGAGATCAGGTGGCTGAAGCCGACGTTGCGGCTGGTCGCCCAGTCCGCGATGGAGGTCACGACGGCGCCGGACTGGGCGATCAGCGCGATATCGCCCTTGATGGGATTGACGTGGGCGAAGCTGGCGTTGATGCCGCGCCCGGGCACCATGACGCCCAGGCAGTTCGGCCCGGCGATCCGCATCAGGTGGGGGCGCGCCGCGTCCAGGACGCGCTGCTGGAGGGCCTTGCCCTCCGGCCCCAGCTCGCCGAAGCCGGCGGTGATGATGATGGCCGCCTTGGTGCCGCGCTCGCCGAGCTGGCGGACCAGGTCGGGGACCGTGTCGGGCGGCGTGCAGATCACCGCCAGGTCCGGGGTGATCGGCAGCGACTCGACCGTGGGGTAGCACAGCACGCCCTCGATCGACCGCTCGTGCGGGTTGACCGGCATCACCGGCCCGTCGAAACCGGCGTTGAAAAGGTTTCGGGCTACGACCGCGCCGATGGATTTTGGCTGGCGGCTGGCGCCGATCAGGGCGATCGACGTGGGCTTCAGCAGGGAGTCGAGATTGCGAACGGTCATGGCCGGTCCCGGATCGTGATCAAGTCATCCGGCCCCCGTACCGACAACCGGCCGGCGGGACGGAGGTCTCTTTGATGCGGGGCACCATACCCGCGCGGGACCATTCCGACAATTCAAGGTTCCGGGGGGCGGGTGCGGTATTACGCCCCAAGCAGCTCCCGGTAGAGGCCGGCGGTGGCTTCGTCGAAGCAGACGAACCGGACTTCGGCGATCCCGGGCAGGCCGGCCAGCGTGCCGATCACGGTATCGACCGCGATGCGCGCCGCGCGTTCGGGGGGAAAGCCGTAGATGCCGGTGCTGATCGCGGGAAAGGCGATGGTCGCGAGCCCGTGACGGTCCGCGAGCAGCAGGGCCGAACGGTAGCAGCCGGCGAGCGCCTCGTCCTCGCCCGCTGAACCGCCGCGCCAGACCGGCCCGACGCAGTGGATCAGCCTCGACGCGGGAAGGTCGTAGGCGCCGCTGATCCGGCATTCGCCGGTAGGGCAACCGGCGATTCCGTCCAGTTCGCGCTGGAGCCCGGGGCCGGCCGCCCGGTGGATCGCGCCGTCGACGCCGCCGCCGCGCTTGAGGGCGCCGTTGGCGGCGTTGACGATCGCATCCACCCGGCAGAGGGTGATGTCGCCCCGCAGGACGGTCACCCGGCCGATCGGCTGGGACCCGGTCATCCGATCAGCTCCGGCGATCCAGCCGGTTACCCTTCGGCGTTATACTTGTCGATCGACTGCTGGATGATCTTCGCGGCCTCCTCGGCGTCGCCCCAGCACTTGATCTTGACCCACTTGCCCTTCTCCAGGTCCTTGTAGTGCTGGAAGAAGTGCGCGATCTGGTCGAGCAGGATCTCGGGAAGGTCCTTGTAGGACTTCACGTCGCTGTAGAACGGATGCAGCTTGTTGACCGGAACCGCGAGGACCTTCTCGTCCTGGCCGGCCTCGTCCTCCATGATCAGCACGCCGATCGGCCGCGACCGCAGGACGGCGCCCGGCTGGATCGGCCGGCGGCCGACCACCAGCATGTCGCACGGATCGCCGTCGTCGGACAGGGTGTGCGGGATGAAACCGTAGTTGCACGGGTAGTACATGGCGGTGTGCAGGAACCGGTCGACGAACAGCGCGCCGCTTTCCTTGTCGACCTCATACTTGATCGGCTCGCCGCCCATCGGGATTTCGATGATGACGTTGACGTCCCACGGTGCGTCGTTGCCCACTGGGATCTTCGAGATATCCATGAACTTTTCCCTCGGTTCCGATCGGTTGCGCCCTGTCTGGCGCGGTTCCGACCGCGCCGGCTCTTGTCACCAGGCTTCTGGCGCGGGCCGGAGTTTAGCGTAGAGACCATAAACGGGCCATACTTGCAAATAGGCGCAACGTCACGGCTCCTATTGGTCGCACCCCTTGAGTGCTGCTTCGTTGGTAGCCGTTCTTTGGTGGAGTCCGGCCGGTCGATCCGGCTTGCGCGCAAGCGGCCGGATGCGGACACTCGCCGTCCATGTGCGCAATTCCGATCCGCCGCCTGCTGGCGGCCGTCCTCGTCCCGGCCTTCCTCGCCGCCGCGCCTGCCGCCGCGGACGGTGGGCACCCGGCCCACGCCATCGCCATGCACGGCGAACCGCGCTATCCCGCCGGGTTCGACCATTTCGACTATGCCGACCCGGCGGCGCCCAGGGGGGGAATCTTCCGCAACGCCGCCGGGGGCACCTTCGACACCCTCAATCCCTTCATCGTGCGCGGCCGCGCGGCGCTGGGGCTGGGCTATGTGACGGAGAGCCTGATGCAGCGGAGCTGGGACGAGCCGTTCTCGCTCTATGGGCTGATCGCCGAGTCCGTCACGGTGCCGGACGACCGTTCATGGGTCGAGTTCACCCTGAACCAGTCCGCGCGCTGGCACGACGGCGTGCCGATCACGCCGGCCGACGTGCTGTTCTCGTGGCGCACCCTGCGCGACCAAGGCCGGCCCAACCACCGGAGCTACTATGCGCGCGTGTCCCACGCCGCCCAGACCGGCGGGCGGAGCGTGCGGTTCACCTTCGCCCAAGGTCAAGGTACCGGGGATGCCGGGGACATCGACCGCGAGATGGCCCTGATCATGGGCCTGATGCCGATCCTGCCGGAACATTACTGGAAGGACCGCGAGTTCGACCGAACCACGCTGGAACCGCCGCTGGGCAGCGGGCCGTACCGGGTCGCGCGGTTCGAGCCGGGCCGCTCGATCGCCTACGGGCGGGTGCCGGACTATTGGGGCCGCGACCTCGGCGTCAACCGGGGCCAGTACAATTTCGACGAGATCCGCTATGACTATTACCGTGACGACAGCGTGGCGCTGGAGGCGTTCAAAGCCGGAGCCTACGATTTCCGGCGCGAGACCGACCCGGCCAAATGGGCCACCGGCTATGGTTTCCCGGCCGCGCGCGATGGCCGGGTCACGCTGGAACGGCTGCCCCACGGCCGGCCGGAGCCGATGCGCGGCCTGATCTTCAACACCAGGCGCCCCGCGTTCGCCGACCCGAAGGTGCGCGAGGCGCTGGGCTACGCGCTCGACTTCGAATGGATCAACCGCACCCTGTTCCACGGGGCCTACCGCCGGACGGCCAGCTACTACCCCAATTCCGAGCTGGCGGCGGCCGGTCCGCCGGGGCCGGCCGAACTGGCGGTGATGGAGCCGCTGCGACGCCACCTGCCCGCCGAGGCGTTCGGGCCGGCCCATGTCCCGCCCGCGACCGACGGAAGCGGACCGGCGGGATTGCGCGTTAACCTGCGCCGGGGCCAGCAGTTGCTGGCTGAAGCGGGCTGGACGGTCCGGGACGGCCGTCTGGTCGATTCCGGCGGCGCCCCGCTGGAGTTCGAGATCCTGCTGGTATCGCCGGGGGACGAGAAGGTGGCGCTGGAATATGCCAGGGCGCTGCGGCGCATCGGGGTTTCGGCGCGCGTCCGCACCGTGGACAGCGCCCAGTACCAAGCCCGGCTGGAGAGCTTCGACTTCGACATGACCCTGAACCGCTGGACCTCCACCCTGTCGCCCGGCAACGAGCAGCTCTATTACTGGGGCAGCGACGCGGCCGACCAGGAGGGCAGCCGGAACTATGCCGGCATCCGCAGCCCGGCGGTAGACGCGCTGGCGCGGGGGCTGGGCACGGCCCGGGACCGGGCCGACCTGGTCGCCCGGGTCCGCGCGCTGGACCGGGCGCTGACCTGGGGGCATTATGCCGTTCCGCTCTACCACCTGCCGGACGACCGGGTCGCCTACTGGGCCCGGCTCCGCAGGCCGGCGGTGACTCCGGTCTACGGCATGGTGATCGACGCCTGGTGGATCGGGGAGTAGGGACATATCCGCAGTATCATGGCCCGCTGGTTCGAGGTCTGACGAACTATCGACTGTCGCCGTGCGGTCAAACCGGATAAGAGTTGCCCTTTGGCCCCGCCGACATCGTCCCTAGCCGCTCCCGCCGCGGCGGACCCGGACAGATTCGAGTTCAAGCCCGCCATGAAGCAACGCCTCCAAGTCGTTGTCCTCGCCACGGCCGTCCTGCTCCCGCTCCTGGCGTTTTCCAGCGCCATGGTCGTGCTGTTCGACCGCCAGCAGAAGGAGACGGTCGAACGCATGCTCAGCCACGCCGCCGCGGCACTCGAGGATGCGCTGGACCGGGAGCTCGTGTCCAACATCGTGGGGCTCGAGTCGCTGGCGACCTCCATCCATCTGGACGATAACGACATCGTCAATTTCGCGGCGGTGGCGCGCCGGCTGCTGGAAAGCCGGGGGAACTGGCTGTCCCTGCGGCTGCTGCGGGCCGGCGACGGAACTCCGCTGCTCACGTTGCCCGCCGGAGGCGGCGGCGTTGACGCGACGACATCGCCGCCGTCGCCCGAAACGGTTACCGGTGTCGTCTCGGCAAGGCTGCCGGCCGTGAGCGAGGTGCGGCACGACGCCCGCGGCGAACCCTTCGTTTCGATCGTCGTCCCGGTGCTGCGGAACGGCGCCGCCGTCTATGCCCTGTCGGCCGACTTGCGCAGCCGGGCGCTCAGCGCGGCGCTGGGTGGGCCGAAGATGCCGGCCGACTGGGTCGGCGCGGCCCTCGACACCGAGCGGGTAATCCTCGCCAGGACCCGCAGGCAGGAGGAGTTCGTCGGGAAGCCGGCTACAGAGTCGCTCCGGCAGCGGATCGACCAGGGCGATCAGACCTTCTTCTTCGCCCGCAGCAAGGAGGGCGAGGAGGTCTACAGCGCGTTCGTCACGTCGCCCTCGACCGGCTGGACCGTGGTGGTGGGGGCGCCCGGCGAAACGGTGGCCGGCCCCGTGCGCCGGTCGCTCATGGCGGTGACCGGCGGCGGCCTCCTCGCGCTGGCCGCCACCGTCGGGCTCGGCGCGCTGCTGGTCGGCAACGCCAACCGCCGGCATGCCATGGAACGCAGGCTGCTGGCGCTGGAGGGCGAGCGGATGGCCGAACGGCGGCTCGCCGACGTGGCGGCCAACCTGCCCGGCATGATCTTCCGGCGGGTCCGGGACCCTGACGGCGCGATACGCTATCCTTATCTGAGCGCGGGGCTGAACAGCCTTGCCGGAGAGGTGCCGGAAGCACCGCCGGGCGCCGACGAGCTGGAGCTGCTGATCCACCCCGAGGACCGCGACGGCTGGCGGGAAGTCTTCCGGCCGGCCGAGGACGGCAGCCGGCTGCAAACCCCGGAGACGCCACCCCTCGAAGCCCGGCACCTGGAGGCCAGGATCGGCCCTACCGCCGGACCGGTCCGCTGGGTCCGCATCATGGCGCGCCCCGTGCTGACCGGCGAAGACGAAACGGCGTGGGACGGCGTAGCCCTGGACGTGACCGACCTGAAGGAAACCCAGAACCGGCTGGCCACCTCGCTCGCCGAAAGTCGGGAACTGCTTCAGGAGGTCCATCATAGGGTAAAAAACAACCTCCAGGTGGTCTGGAGCCTGATCCAGCTCGAGGCGATGCAGATCGAGGATCCGCAGGCCCGCGACCGGATGGAAATCATCGGGCAGCGGATCGGCGTCATGGGCAGGATCCACGAACAGGTCTATGCCTCGAAGGAATTCTCCCGGATCGACTTCGGACGCCAGCTGCGCGGGCTGTGCGAGGCCCTGGCCCGTACCTTCGGCAACCCTCCCGGGATCAAGCTGGAAGTCTCGGGCGACACCCTGTCCTGCCACCTCGACACCGCGATCCCTCTGGGCCTGATCGCCAACGAGCTGGTGGCGAATGCCTTCAAGCACGCCTTTCCCGGCGGGAACGGGACGATCCGGATCGGCCTGCACGCCGAGGGCGGCGGCGCCGTGCTCGAGATTTCGGACGACGGCGTCGGCATGTCCGGCGCGAGTACCGATCGCGGCCTAGGGCTTCGGCTCATCAAAGGGCTGCTCCGGCAGATCGGGGCGACCATGCGAACCGGGCCCGGCGACGCCGGAACGGCCGGGGCCGCTGATGCGGGTGGCGGAATCGGGGGAACCCATGTCACAATCTCGATCCCGGGACCCTGGTATGCCCAATGACGGAAATTATTTTGTCGAACGGACAGGCGAACCCACTTTAGAAACAGTTTAGTCTAGAGCGCTAGTCCGCAGAAAATCGAGGAACCCATGCCCACGCGCCTGGAAGAACTGTGCGTCCAAAAAGGTCTGAAGATGACGGAGCAGCGCCGGGTGATCTCCCGCGTGCTTTCCGAATCGACCGACCATCCCGATGTCGAGCAGGTCTACCGTCGTGCCGTCGAGATCGATCCCAAGATCAGCATCGCCACCGTCTATCGTACCGTGCGCCTGTTCGAAGAGGCGAACGTCATCGAGCGTCTGGATTTCGGCGACGGCCGGTCGCGGTTCGAGGAGAATCGGGAGGAACACCACCACCACCTGATCGATCTCCAGTCCGGCGAGGTGATCGAGTTCGTCAACGAGGAGATCGAGCGGCTGAAGGAACGGATCGCCCGGGAGCTCGGCTATGAACTGATCGGGCACCGGCTGGAGCTCTACGGTGTTCCGACGAACCGGACGTCCAAGCCCGGCGGCGACAAGTGACACCGGGTTCAGCGATTTTCAGGCAGTGAGTTCCAGGCGCACATGACAAGTATTCCGCCCGAAGGGTCCGGCGGAAAGGCGGCGGCCTGCATGCCGGCGGTCGTCCGAGCCTATCGGGAGCTTCGTGGAAAAGGGCAGCCCGACCGCTTCGCGTTCGAAGCCGCCCTGACCATCTATCTCTGGCATTGCCCCCTGGTCCCGACCCTGGAAGCGAGCCAGATCGTCGCCGGGTGGGTCCGGGAAAGCGTCACGCACTAAGGGGCGCCAAGCCTTCAGGCGCACCCCGTTCCGGACGAGGCGGGAACCGTGCCGCCCCGGTCAGTCCTCTTCCTCGGCATCCTGCTCGATCTGGCTGGCCAAGTCGCGCAGCATGTCGACCACATCGGCGTGGCTGGTCTCCTCGACCGCCTGGTTGACCGCGGCCTCGATCATGGCGACGGCGACATAGGAGGACAGCGGCCCGCCTTCCTTCATCGCCGCCTCGAGGTGCTTCTCGGCGATGTCGAGCGCCTTGTCGAACATGGCTTCGGCAGGGCTGTTGTTCTGGTCGGTCATTTCAGGATCCCCTTGGGGCATGGTGGTCGCGTCTGGTGATGGGTCGATGTGCGAGCTATAGCATTCCGGATCGAAAGGCGCGTGGCAAATATGCCCCGCTCCGCAGCGCCGGCTTCCCTTGCGGTAACGAACGAGAACCCGCTTTGCTGCATCCGGGACATGGCCGGAGCGGAAGCGGACCCGCCAGGTGGAAGCTCCGCGCCGCCGACAGGACCCGATCACAGTCAGACCGAGGATGAACGACATGGCAGATACGGAAACTCCGGAAGCGACCAGCCCGGACTTCTACCGGTACTGGATCGACGAGACCGTCCGTTTCGCCGACCTGGACCCCGTCGGGCACGTCAACAATGCCGCCATCAGCACCTATTTCGAGAGCGCCCGGGTGGCGCTGTTCCACGATTCCGGCAATTCGCCGGTGTCGGGGCCGCGCTCGGTCGTGATCGCGCGGCTCACCATCGATTTCCGGGCCGAACTGCATTATCCCAGCCGGATCCGGATCGGCCTGCGGGTGACCCGGTTCGGCCGTTCGTCGCTGACGCTGGCAGGTGCCGTGTTCCGTGACGATACCTGCATCGCGACCAGCGAGGCGATCTGCGTGATCATCGACGTGGCCGAGCGCCGCTCGGTCGAAATCCCGGCCGACGTCCGCGCGCGCCTGACCGGGCTGGCCGGCTGATCCATGGCACGCCGACCGCAGCGGCGCCACCAGCGCAAGAGGCCCGCGCCCGCCGCCTTCGCCCCGGTGACGCTCGAGATACTGGAAATCGGCGCGCGGGGCGACGGCCTCGCCGAGCATGCCGGACGCCGGGTCTACGTGCCGCTGACGGTGGCCGGCGACCGCGTCCGCGCCGCCCTCGGCGAGCCGCGCGGGGACGGAGTCGCCGCCACCCTGCTGGAGGTGTCGGAACCCGGCCCGGACCGCGTGGCACCGCCCTGCCGTCATTTCGGCACCTGCGGCGGCTGCGCGCTCCAGCATTTGGAGGATGCGGCCTATGGCGCCTGGAAGCGCTCCCAGGTATCGGCCGCGCTGGCCCGGGCCGGGCTTGCCGGCGCCGAGGTCGCGCCGACCGTCCGGACCGTCGCGGCGAGCCGCCGGCGCGCCACTTTCGCGGCGGCCAGGCGCGGCGGCCGGTGCGTCCTGGGCTTCAACGAGCGGTCGAGCCACCGGATCGCCGCGGTGACCGGCTGCCTTGTGGTCGAGCCGGCGATCCTGGACCTGCTGGCTCCGCTCGAAGCCCTCCTCTGCGCGGTCCTGCCGGACGGCGGCACGGCGGACGTCGCCGTGGCGGTGCTGGACGGCGGTATCGACCTGCTGCTGACCGGCGGTCCGGAGCCCGGGCTGGACGCGCGGGAGCGCATGGCCGCCTTCGCGGAAACCCACGACATCGGCCGGCTGTCGTGGCGCCGCTCCGCCACGGCGGCGGCGGAACCGGTCGCCGCCCGCCGGACGCTCCATGCCCGGTTCGGCGGGATCGCCGTTCCGGTGGAGCCGGGAGCCTTCCTTCAGGCGAGCGCCGCGGGCGAGGCGGCGCTGGTCGAGGCGGTGCTGGCAGGAGTCGGTCCAGCCGCCCGCGTCGCCGACCTGTTCGCCGGGCTCGGCACCTTTACCTTTCCCCTGGCGTCGCGGGTTGTCCCCGGGGCCGCCGTCCACGCGGTCGAGGGCGACGCCTCGACCCACGCGGCGCTGGTGGCCGCCGGCAGGGGGCAAGCGGGCGTGACGGCGGAGCGCCGGGACCTTTTCGCCGATGCTCTGGGTGCCGAGGAGCTTTCCCGCTTCGATGCGGTGGTCTTCGATCCGCCGCGCGCCGGCGCCCGCGCCCAGTCGGTCCAACTCGCCGCGTCGGCCGTCCCAACGGTGGTCGGCGTGTCCTGCAACCCGGCGACATTCGCGCGCGATGCCCGCACGCTCGTCGATGGCGGCTATCGCCTGGAGCAAGTCACGCCGGTCGACCAGTTCCTCTGGTCGTCCCATGTCGAGCTGGTCGGGGTGTTCCGGCGGTAGGGCAACCGTTTTGCGGCAAATCAGTCGCGCCGGATGAAGATCCAGCAGCCGCCGTCCGAGGCGGGCTGGATGCGCACCTGAAGCTCCCGCGAGCGGTCGGCGAAATCGCCGATCCAGCCGAACTCCAGGTCGTACTTGCCGACGGCCCTGGCGCGGTCGATCCGGCCGCGAAACTCCTTGTTGTCCATGCAGGGCGCCATGTCGGTGAAGAACGACCGGCCGAGCGCCGGGCGCCCCCCGTAGCCGGAAAGCCGTGCCTCCGCGGCGCTGTAGAAGGTCACGTCACCCTTGGCGTCGAGCCGGATCGCCCCGAAAGGCAGCCCATCGACCTCGGACGGCGGCAACCGCTCGATGGTCCCAGCAAGGTCGGGCATGTCGAAATCGACTTCGGACGAGTCGTTCATGGCCTGCTCCGTTGGTGGGCGTCGGGACCCGCGAGATCGGTGAAACAGGCGATGCCCAGGATGTGGGTCACCAGGGTACCGTCCGACGAGAGGGGAAGCAGCAGCCGTTCGAACAGCAGCGGCGCCGCGTCGGCGAGCGCGTAGCGGGCATATTCGTAGGAGGGCGACTCCGATTCGATGCAGCGGCGGTACGAGGCGCCGGCGGAGCCCAGTTCTTCGCCGCCGTCGTCGACCAGTTCGCCGACCAGCGGCCGCCCCAGCCTTTGGGCAAGGGCGTCGCCGATCCGCAGGTAGCGGAACTCCCCGGTACGACCGCTGCCGATCGCTTCGACCAGGAAACTGTTATCGGCCACGGGTCGGTCGTCGGGCGGGAAAAGATCGGTTCCCGGCAGGCGGCCGCCTGTGATCCGCGCCGTCTTCCAGCGTTCATAGGCATCGCGCAGGCGGGGACTCCTCAACCGGTTGCGCAGCTTGTCTGCCGCGGACTCGGCCTGAAGCGCCGGTGGAAGGCGGCCCAGCCGTTCCAGGACCGCCTCGGCCAGCTGGGTCTTGCTGAACGGCTTGCGAAGCAGCCGCTCGCCGTCCGGCACGGTGTCCTGGCGGTCGCCGCTGATGAACAGGACCGGCAGGTTCGGCCGGTCGAGCCGCAGCCGGGTCCCCAGGACCGGACCGGAGTCGCCCGGCATCGTGATGTCGGTCACGACGAGGTCCAGCGGGTCCGTGAGATGCGCCAGGGCGATCGCGGTCTCGGCGCTCCGGGCCTCGATCACGGCGTAGCCGAGATCGCGCAGCAGGTGTGCGGTCAGCGCCCGGAGGCTGTCGTCGTCGTCCACCAGCAGGATCGTGGCGCCTCCCCCCGGCGAGGCAGGCCCGGCAGCCGGCAGTTGCTCGTCCTCGCGCGCCGAGATCTGGGCGCGCGGCAGGTGCAGTTCGATCGTGGTCCCGGCCCCGACGGCGCTGAGGATCCGCAGCTTGCCGCCGGACTGCGCGGTCAGGGCATGGGCGGAGGCGAGGCCGAGGCCGGTGCCCCTGCCGCGCGGCTTGGTGGTGAAGAAGGGCTCCGACGCCCGGGCGACCACTTCCGGCGTCATGCCCACGCCGCTGTCCTTCACGGAAATGAGGATCCCCTCCCGCGACCCTGTGCGCTCGTCGGCGGGAAGGTTGCGGGCCGATATCTCCAGCTCGCCGCCGTTCGGCATGGCGTCCCGGGCGTTGGCCGCCAGGTTCAGCAGGACCGCGTTCAGGCGCGAGGGGTCGACGATCACCGGCCAGAGATCGCCCTGGAGGTCGAAGGCGCAGCGCACCCCGCTGCCCGCGGTGTGGCAGATCATGTCTTCGCTTTCGCGCAGGACCGCGGTCAGGTCGACCAGGGCCGGCTGCGTCTCCTCCCGCCGGGCGAAGGCCAGCAGGTGATGGATCAGGCCGGTCGCGCGGACCACCGCCTGCTCCCCCAGGTCGAGGATCCTGACCTGCTCCGGAAGGTCGATCCGCCGCCTGAGCAGGCTGTAGCTGCTCTGGATGACGGACAGGATGTTGTTGAAGTCGTGCGAGACGCCGCTGACCAGCTGGCCCAGCGCTTCCAGCTTCTGGGACTGCAGCAGCGCCGCCTGGGTCTCTTCCCTCCGGCGGATCTCCGCCGTGAGTTCTCGGGCGGCGTCGGTCAGCGCGCGGGTGCGCTCGGCGACGCGCGCCTCCAGGGCCGCGTTGCTGTCGCGCAGGATGGCCTCGGCGGTCTTACGCTCGGTGACGTCCCAGTTGACCCCGATGATGCGCTCGGGCCTGCCGGCCGCATTCCGCTGCACGCTGCACCGGATCGACAGCCAGCGGACTTCCTCCCTGTGCCGGAGCGGATCCGGAGGGCGCCGGACGCGGAAATCCATCTCGAACCCCTGGCCTGTCCGGACGGCCTGGTCTATCCGGTCCATCAGGGTGGCGCGATCCTCGGAGTCGATCAGTGCCCCGAACGCATTCAAGCTCGGCGCGGGCGTGGCCGGGTCGAGCCCGAACAGGCGGTACTGGATATCGTTCCACGCCATGCGGGTGTCCGCCACGTCCATCTGCCAGATGCCGATCGCGGCGGCGTCGAGCGCGAAGCGCAGGCGTTCCTCGCTCTCCCGCAACGCCGCCTCGACCTGCTTGCGGGCGGTGACGTCGGCGGTGATTCCGGTCAGGCGGACCTTGCTGCCGTCCAGATCGAAAACGGCCGCCGCGGATTCCTCGAGCCAGGCCACCGCGCCGTCGGGGCGCTGGTAGCGGTAGGAGACGGTGTAGTTCGGGGAAGCAGGCTCCAGCCGGGTTACGGTGGCGGCGAACTCCACGCGGTCCTCCGCATGGACGGTCGCGAAGAAATTCCGTCCGGTATCCGCCGTCGCATCCCCCTCCAGGCCGAGGATCGCCGCGCAGCCTTCGCTCCTGCGCACGGCGTCGGTCCCGATGTCCCAATCGAAGGCGAACATGCGTCCGGCGGCCATCGCGCGGGCCAGCTGTTCCTCGGCGTCGATCAGCTGGCGTTCCAGCAGCTTGTTCGCGGTTATGTCCGTGGTGGTGCCGACGAAGCCGGTGATCTCTCCCGCATCGTTCCGCTCGACCAGGGCTTCGCCCAGCACCCAGGTGGTTTTGCCCGATGGCGTGCGGAAGCGGTATTCGAAACGGAAGGGCCGGTTATCGAGGGCGCTGCGACGCCATTCGGAGAAGACCCGGTCGTAGTCCTCCGGATGGAGGAAGTCGGTCCAGCCGTTGCCGAGCGCCTGCTCCGGCCGGGCGCCGGCCATTTCGCACCAGCGCTCGTTGACGCCGGTGCAGCGCCCCTCCGGGTCCGTGCGGAAGATCCCGACCGGCGAGCCGAGCTCCAGGATACGGTACTGGCTTTCGGCCGCGCGCAGCGCCATGGACCTCTCGTCCAATTTCTGGAAGGCCGCGGTGAGGGCCAGGCCGATCTCGTTGGCTTCCCGCCAGCCGGTGCGGATCCGGGGAACGGCTTCGCCGCCCCCCAACGCTCTGCCCGCCAAGGTCAGCCGTTGCGCCGCCCGCGACATTCGGAGGCCCAGGCCGAAGGCCAGGAGCCCGGACAGGGCGAGCAGGACGCTGCCGAGCAGAACGGAAGACCAGAGTTCGGCCATGACCGCGGCGTCGACGGCTTGGTCGGGCAGGCCGACCGTGGCGACCCATCCGGTCAGGTCGGACCTGCTGTAGCCCGAGACGAGATCGGCGCCTCCCGGTCCGGCCGCGGTCGTCACGCCCTCGCTTGCGATCCTGCCGGGCGATCCGGCCCCGCCGGCGCCCTCCCGGTTCGGGCTCTCGCGGGCCGGCACGCGGGTCAGGACGTTGCCTTTGCGGTCGGTGACGGTGGCGGTCAGGCCATCGCCGATGCGGGCCTGGGTCAGGATTTCCCGGATGCGCTTCAATGGCAGGCTGGCGGTCAGGAAATAGGCGACCTCTCCGGCTCGAAGGACCGGGACGACGATGCCGATGACCTCGGTCCCCGAGACCGGCCCGATCATCAGGTCGGATACGCGGGGCATCCTGGTTTCGAGAACAGACCGCGCGACATCGTCGTCGAAGAAGGAAGGCAGCGGCGTGTTCCAGGGAACCCGCGTGTTGAGCCGCTGCTGCTCGGTCCGGTCGGTCAGGAGGATGACGATTCCGTGGCGCTCGGTGATCCGGCTCGCCTGCTGGTGGAAGGTCGCGAAATCCTCCTGCTGGAGCGACGGCATCAGGGCCAGGGTCTCCAGCATCGCCATCACGCCGCGCATGTCGCGATCAATCATGGCAGTGATCGACCGCGATTCCTTGAGCAGATCGCGCTCGATCTGTGACCGCTGGAGGTCGACTTGATGCAGCAGCAGATAGGACGCAAATATCGAAACCGGTATGAACAGGCCAAGCGCCAGCAAAACCAGATGACCCCTGGTGGAAATGCCTTGGTTTCTACAGACTAAGCTAATACGAGACATTACTGGCTAGCCCCTGGCTTTGCCTAAAATATTTCTCTCTGCCCATAAGTCCGTTGCTTGGATGGTTTTTTCTTGGTTCGGACTTAAAAAGTTAATCAGGTATGGCTGGTATAGGGTGCGCCGAGGACGAGCTACCACGGAAAACGGGCATGTTGTAACATGCATTTCCCTTCGCAGGCCAGTGACATGATCCGGCGATCTATTGCCTTGTTCTTCTGTCCCAGCCGGTAAGGGGAGCGCGAACCTACCCCTTTCTTTACCACTCTTTGCCGTCCTGCTTCGGGATCACCCGGCCGCCGCGATCGCCGCGGCCGCCTCGCGGTCCTCCCGGGCCAGGGCGGTCAGGCCGAAATCGTGCAGGATCGCGTAGAGCGACGGGACCACCACGAGCACCAGCACGGTGGACGCCAGCAGGCCGAACACCAGGCTGACCACCAGCGGCTGGAGCACCTGGGCCTGGAGGCTGCGCTCGGCCAGCAGCGGCAGCAGCCCGGCGATGGTGGTCAGGGAGGTCAGCAGCACCGCGCGGAAGCGCTGGCGGCTGGCGATCCGGGCGGCCGACACGACGTCGCGTCCCTCCCGCGCGCGGAGCTTGACGAACTCGACCAGCAGGATCGAGTCGTTGACCACGATGCCGGCCAGCGAGACGAAGCCGATCATGCTGGGCATGGAGACGTCGAAGCCGGCCAGCCAGTGCCCCCAGACCACGCCGATCAGGGCCATCGGGATCGCGACCATGACGATGGCCGGCTCGATATAGCTGCGGAACTGCAGGCTCAACAGCACGAAGATGCCGAACAGGCCGATCATGAAGCCGCGCTTGAGGCTGTCGCCGGTCTCGCCCTGCTCCCGCTCCTGGCCCTCCAGCGTGATGTCGACGTCCGGAAAGCGGGCGCGCAGCTCGGGCAGGAAGCGGGCGCGGGTATCGGCGATCACCTCGTTGGCATTGGCGATCCGGGTGTCGATCTCGCCCCGGACGATCACGGTGCGCCGGCCGTCGATCCGGCCGATCCGGGCATAGCCGCGGTCCGGCTCCAGCACCGCGATCGAGCGCAGCGGCGCCTGGCCGCCGTCGGGCAGGGTGACCGGGAAATCCTCCAGGTCGGCCAATGTGGTCCGGTCGGCGGCGGCCAGCCGGACGTCGACCTCGATCGACTCGCTGCCGACCTGGAGCTCCGCCGCGGTCTGGCCGAAATATGCCGCCCGGAGCTGGGCCGCGAGTGCCGCCGAGTCGAGCCCCTGGCCGAAGATGCCTTCGCGCAGGCGAAGCCCCATCTCCGGCTTGCCCGGGCGCAGGTCGTCGGACAGGTCCTCGACACCCCGATAGCGGCCCAGCCAGTCCTGAAGCTCCAGCGAGGCCGCCTTCAGCCGGTCCAGGTCGCCGCCGGCCAGCCTGATGTCGATCGGCAGACCGCCGGGGCCGACCTGCGCCTCCTTGAAGGTCAGCGCCAGGACGTCGGGCAGGAGGCCGATCTCGGCCCGCCACAGGGCGGTGATCTCGTCGATCGTGCCGTCCCGCCGCTCGGCCGTGAGCAGGTCGGCGGAGACCGAGGCGAGATGCGGTCCGGTCTCGTAGGCGTCCTGGTTCTCGTTGAACCGCACGGTCACCGCCCGGACCAGCGCGGCGCCGTCGGGCTGGCGCGGGGCGAGATTCGCGGCGACGCGGTCGAGCGCCCCGGTCACCCGGGCCACGACCTCCTCGGTCCGGGCCAGCGGCGTGCCCTGGGGCAGCAGGATGCGCGCCTCCAGCACGTTGCCGTCGATCTGCGGGAAGGCCCGGAACTTGACGGTGCCGCCGGCGAGCATGGCGGCCGACACCAGCACCGCGCAGATCACCAGCCCGAGCGTCAGGTAGCGCCACTCCACCGCCCGGTCCACCAGGCCGCCGAGCAGCCGGTCGCGCACGAAGTCGAACCCGCGGTCGAGCCGCACCCTGACCGCGTTCCGCCGCTCGCCGCCGGGCGGGATGCTCTTCGCCAGATGATGCGGCAGGATCAGGAAGGCTTCGACGATGCTGACCGTCAGCGCGACGATGAGCACCACCGGAAGCACTGCCATCACTTTGCCGATGTCGCCCTCCATCAGGATCAGCGGCCCGAACACGCAGACCGTCGTCACGTAGGAGGCGAAGACCCCCGACGCGACCTCGCGCGTGCCCTCGATCACCGCCTCCATCGGCGGCAATCCGGCGGCCAGCTTGGTCGCCACGTTCTCGGCGATCACGATGGCGTCGTCCATCAGCAGGCCCAGTGCGATCAGCAGGCTCACCATGGTGATCATGTTGATCGACAGGCCCATGAACTGCATGGCGAAGATCGTGCCGGCCAGCGCCACCGGCAGCCCCATGGCGACCCAGAAGGAATAGCGCAGGCTGAAGAACAGCCACATGGACAGGAAGACCAGGACCACTCCCTGGAGCGCGTTGCCGGTCAGCATGTCCAGCCGGTCCTGCACGATCGAGGAGACGTCCTGGGTCAGCGCATAGCCGACGCCGGGAGGCGCCGTGCGGAGTTCCTGCTCGACGAAGCCGCGGACCGCGGCCATCACCCGCAGCGTGTCCTGCTGCTTGGTCTTGGTCACCCGGAGCATGGCGGCGCGCTTGCCGTCGAACAGGGTCTTGGCCTCGTCCAGCTCGAACCGTTCGGTGATCGCCGCGATGGCGCCGAGGCGCACCTCGCCGCCGCCGGCCCCGCCGATCACGACGAGGTCGGCGAGCTGGCGCACGGTCCGGCGCTCGTCGGCGAAACGGACGGTCAGGCTGCGCTCCGCCGTCTCCAGGGTGCCGGCCGGCTGGTCCAGGCTCTGGCGGCCGATGATGCCGGCGACGTCGGCGACGCTCAGCCCGTGGGCGCGCAGCGCGCCCTGGTCCAGCTCGACCCGGATCTGGCGCTGGGAGAAGCCGGTCAGCGTCGCTTCCGACACCTCGGGCAGGCGCAGCAGGCGCTCGCGCACGCCCTCGGCGTAGATCTTCAGGTCGGGCACCGACATCGGGCCGGTGACGGCGATCGACACCACCCGGTCGGTCAGGTTGAGCCGCTTGATCACCGGCCGCTCGACCAGGTCGGGGAAGGCGGTGATCGCCTCGACCTCGGCCTTGACGTCCTCCAGGAAGCGGTCGGGATTGCCGCCCTCGACCATGTCGATGATGGCGGCGGCCAGCCCTTCGCGCGATTCGCAGCGGACCTCGTCCACGCCGCTGACGCCGGCGACCGCGTCCTCGATGCGCTGGCAGACCGCCTCCTCGACCTCCTCCGCGCTGGCGCCGGGGTAGGGGATCTGGATCTGCACCTGGCTGAGGGTGAAGTCGGGGAAGGTCTCCCGCCGCAGCCCCGGCGCCGTGACCAGCCCGATCACCAGCAGGAACAGCATCAGCAGGTTGGCGGCGGTCGGGTGGCGGGCGAACCAGGCGATCATGGCGGGTGCCCGGTCAATGCATCGGGGGCGCCGCGGCGGCGTCCCACGCGAGGCCGGACTCGGCGGCCTCGTCGCGCAGCGGCGCCAGCAGCATGCCCTCCACCGCCGGGATCAGGTCGGAGATCACCACGCGCTCGCCCGGCCTCAACCCTTCCGCGACCGTTATGAAACCGCCATGGGCGTCGGCGACCGTGACGCGGCGGATCTCCAGCCGGTCGTCCCGGGTGGCGACATGGACTTGGTCCCCGGGCTGCAGGGCCGCCCGGGGGATGACCGGCACCGGCGGGCCGGGGGGAGCCCTCAGTTCGACTTCGACGAACATGCCCTTGGTCAGCGGCGGCCGGATACCGGGTATGGCCCTGGCATAGGGCTGGTCCACCACGACCATCACGTCGATCGTGCGGGTCTTGGGATCGACGCCGTCGCCCATGCGGGCGAACCGGGCGGGCCATTCGGCCGACAGGGTGCCGGTGCGCAGCCGGACCACCGCCTCCAGCCCCAGCTTGTCCAGCGGCGGCAGGCCGCGGCCGGGTTCGACCGAACCGCCGCCGAGCAGCCCGGCGACGAGCGGCCGCAGCCGGTCCAGCGGCACCTGGGCCGCCACCTCGGCCAGCTCGATCCCGTCGGCGCCGGCGAGCTGGGTGCCGGGTGCCGCGTACTGCCCGCGCTCCACCGAGACCTCGTTGATCCGGCCGGTGAAGGGCATGCGGATTTCCGTCCGTTCCAGCGCCAGCCGGGCCTCGGACAGCTGCGATTCCTGGAGCGCCGCCGTGGCCCGCAGCTGGTCGCGCTGGCTGGGGATCAGGTCGAGCGAGGTCTGCTGGCCCTGGAGCCGCTGGCGCTGGGCCAGCATCGAGTTGAGCGCCTGATCGAGCGCCGACTGGCTGCCGGCGCCCGAGGCCGACAGGTTGCGCTTGCGATCCACGTCCTGGGTGGTGACGGCCAGCGCCTCGCGCTCGATCGCGACCGCCTGGCGGAGGTTGACCTCCCGGACGTCCAGCTCCCGGATCTGCGCCTCGGTGGAGCGCTGCTGCGCCTCCATGCGGGCGATCGCCAGCTCGTAGTCGGCGGGGTCGATCCGCACCAGCAGGGCGCCGGCGGGCAACAGGGCGCCGCGCTTCAGGTCGGGATGGATCTCGACGACGGTGCCGCCGACCTGGGCGATGGCGGTCCAGACCCGGTCGGGGCGCACCGGGCCGAAGCCGGTGGCGCGCGGCGCCACGGGCAGGGCCGCGACCTCGATCACCCGCGCCGGCCGCGCGGTCTCGGCCCGTTCGACCTGGACGGGCGCCGCCTTGTCGCGGGCGAAGGTGACGAGGACGAAGGCGCCGAGCAAGATGGGCGGGACGATCAGGAGGCGGCGCCACCATGACCTGCCCGTCGCCCCCGGGGCGGGGACCCGGTTTTCTCCGGGCCGGCTGGCGGACATGGCGGAATCCCTCGGATCAATTGTTTCAGGCTGCGCTAATATATCCGGAAGGGACGATCGGCGCTCACCTGAAAATGTCGCAGGGCCGCCCCTTTTCCAAGGGCGGCCCCGGACATGCGTCACATGGATGTCAGCGGGCGGTGGCGGATGCCTCCTCCGCCTTGGGGCCGCCACCGCCGCCGCCACCCCGGGTCATGACAAGGGACACGATGACGCCGGCGGCCAGCAGGCCGAAGGTGACGGACAGCGAGATGACCGGGTCCAGCTTGCCGTAGAACTGGTTGTAGAAGATCTTGCCGCCGATGAAGATCAGCACCAGCGACAGCGCGTATTTCAGGTAATGGAACCGGTGGACCATCGCCGCCAGCGCGAAGTAGAGCACCCGCAGGCCCAGGATCGCGAAGATGTTGCTGGTGTAGACGATGAACGGGTCGGTCGTGATCGCGAAGATCGCGGGCACGCTGTCCACCGCGAAAACCAGGTCTGCGAACTCGATCAGCACCAGCGCCAGGAACAGCGGGGTCACGAACCGCACCATCCTGCCCGATCCGCTCGGGTCCGGAAGCTTCACGAAGAACTTCTCGCCGTGGAGCCGGTCGGTGACGTTGAGCCGCCTGCGCAGGAACTTCAGGATCGGGTTCTTCTCGATGTCCGGCATGTTGTCGGACACCAGCAGCATCTTGACGCCGGTGATCAGCAGGAAGGCGCCGAAGATGAAGAGGATCCAGTCGAACTCGGTGACCAGCGCGGCGCCCAGGCCGATCATGATGCCGCGGAGCACGATGACGCCCAGGATGCCCCAGACCAGCACCCGGTGCTGGTAGAGCCGGGGAATGGCGAAGTAGCTGAAGATCAGCGATATGACGAACACGTTGTCCATCGCCAGGCTCTTCTCGACGAAGAAGCCGGTGAAGTACTGCATGCCCGGCTCGGGGCCGAAATACCACCAGACCCAGGTGCCGAACAGGCAGCCCATGGCGATGTAGCCGGCGCTGAGCCAGAGGCTTTCGCCGATGCCGATCTCGTGGGTCTTGCGGTGCAGCACGCCGAGGTCGAAGGCCAGGAGGGCGATGACGATGGCGATGAAGGTGAACCAGATCCAGGCGGGCTTGCCTAGGAAATCCGCCGATAAGACGGCGAGAAGGGCGTCCATGTGCCGAGTGACCCGTTACGCTGCTGCGTCGGCTGTTGCTGACGAAGGTCCGACATCACGGCCGACGCCTCGGCCGCCAGCGGGGCCCGGACCCTTATGCTTTGGCCATGCCGAGATGGTTCCGGGCGCCCGCCGGCACAAGTCCCCGTGAATCGAAATACGATCAATTGAAAAACAATAGCGGCAAAATCAGGCGCCGGGAGCGGCCGGGTCGGACGGTGGCGCCGGGCGCAATGCGACGGTGAAGACAGCTCCCCCCTGCTCATGGTTGGCGGCGGTGATCCGGCCGCCGAAGTCCTGGACGATGCCGTAGCTGATCGACAGGCCGAGCCCCAGCCCCACCCCGACCTCCTTGGTGGTGAAGAACGGGTCGAACAGCCGGGGCAGGTCCTCCTCCGGGATGCCGGGACCCGTATCGCGCACCTTCAGCAGGACATGCCCGTCGGCCCGGTCCAGGCTGACGGTGACGCGCCGGCGGTTGCGGGCGGAAACCGCGTCCAGCGCGTTGCGCAGCAGGTTGACGACCACCTGTTCCAGCCGCGCCTCGTCGGCCAGGACCATCGGAACCCGTTCCGGCCCCGTTTCATCCGGCAGCTCGAGCACCATTTCGGCGCCCAGGGCATTGGCCTGGGCGCCCAGCAGCGCCATGGACCGTTCGACCGCGACGCGGGGGGAGACGGGCCCCAGCATCCCCGACGACTTGCGGGCGAAGGTCTTGAGCTGCCGGGTAATCGTCGCGACCCGCTCGGTCAGCCCCGTGATCTCCAGCAGGTTGGCGCGCACCAGGTCGAGGCGCCCGCGGTCCAGCAGCAGCCCGGCATTCTCGGCATAGGACCGGATCGCGGAGATCGGCTGGTTGACCTCGTGCACGATCCCCGCGGCCATCTGGCCGAGCGCCGCCAGCTTCGCCGCCTGGATCAGGTCCTCCTGGGCGCGCCGGGCCGCCTGTTCCGCCCGCTCGCGCTCGGCGATCTCTCCGGTCAGGCGCGCGTTGGCGGAACTCAGCTCGGCGGTCCGCTCGGTGACCCGGTGCTCCAGCATCAGGTGTGCGCGCCGCTGGTATTCCAGCCGTTCCACCATCGCCAGCCGGCGCTGAAGCACCACCAGCCCCGCCGCCAGCAGCAGGAGCGTCGCGATGCCGGCGCTGAGGCCGGCCGACCAGGCGCGGGCGTCGGCCGGCCTGCTGTCGAGCGCCACATGGACCTTCCAGTCCGTGTCGGGGACCGGCGCATGGTGGACCAGGGCGCTGTCCAGCCGGGGCAGGGGCTCCAGGCCGGTGCCCTCGTATTGCTGGCTGGCCTCGAACTCGCGCCGCGCCGCCGGCGTCAGCGGCGCCAGGGTGCGGAAGCGCCAATCCGGGACATTGGTGATGAAGACGACGCCGTGCCGGTCGGTGACGAACACCCGTTCGCCGGCCATGTCGTGCCAGGTCGCCTCCAGCGGCTCCATGGCGACCTTGGCGACCACCACGCCGACCGTGTGGTGCTCCGCCCAGACGGGAGCCCAGACCGGGTACGCAATATAATAGCCGGGCTTCTGCGAAGTCGTTCCCATCGCGAAATAACGCCCGACGCGCCCCGCCACCGCCTCCCGGAAATAGGGGCGGAAGGCGAAGTTGCGGCCGATGAAGCTGGACTCCTCGGTCCAGTTGCTCGACGCCAGGGTGGTGCCGTCGCGCGCCATGACGTAGAGCGCCGACAGCGAGGCCCCGGCGTTCAGCGTCGCCAGCTTGCGGTCGACCCGGTCGACCAGCGCGATGTCGCGCGGCGAGGCGAGCAGGGCCGCCACGTCGGGGTCCCAGGCCAGGGTCAGCGGCAGGACGCGGTACTTCTCGATCTCGGCGGTCAGGGTGGCGGTATAGAGCGTCAGCCGCGCCTGCGCCGTCTCGGCCAGTTCGTCCAGGGCCTGCCCGCGCGCCCACTCCGCCGCGCCCCAGGAGGCGGGCGGCACCAGGATGCAGGCCGCCAGGGCCAGGGCTGCCGCCAGCCCGCGGAAACCGCGCGGGTAGGTCCCCGGCCATGCCGGGCGCCACCTTCCCCATCCCCAGGTCGATCCGGTCACGGCGCCCTGCCTTTCCTGCGTTCCGTCTGCGAAACGACTGTCGGCATCAGTCCAGTTGCAGCACCTGCGCCTTCAGGTACGCGGTCTCCGGCAGATACGGGTGGACCGGATGGTCCGGCGCCGCACCGCCGGTCCGCAGGATCCGTCCCGAGCGGCGGGCGTCGCCCAGGCCCCGGGAGACCTGCTCGGCGAACAGCGGCACGTCCACATTGTGGCTGCACGACGCGACCAGCAGGAAGCCGCCCGGCGCCGTGATCGAGGCGGCCAGCCGCGTCATCTTGCGATAGGCCCGGGTCCCGGCCTGCAGGTCCTTCTTCGATTTCACGAAGGCCGGCGGGTCGGCGATCACCACGCCGAACCGCTCGCCGGCCGCCGCCAGCCGTTCCAGCTCCTCGAAAGCGTCGGCCCGGCGGAACTCGCACAGGCCGGCGACTCCGTTGGCCTCCGCCGCGCGGACGCCGTTGGCGAGAGCCGATTCCGACCGGTCCACCGCGACGACCGACTCGGCCCCGGCCTTGGCGCACTGGACCGCGAAGCCGCCGTTGTAGCTGTAGAAGTCGATCACCCGCGCGCCGCGCGCCAGCGCCGCGATCGCCGCCCGGTTGTCGCGCTGGTCGTAGAACCAGCCGGTCTTCTGTCCGGCGCCCGGATCGGCGAAGAAGGTGCAGCCGTTCTCCTCCAGCCGGATCGCGCCGTCCAGTTCCCCCTTGGCGACCCTGACCTCGCCGCCCAGGCCTTCGAGCCCGCGCGCCGGGCTGTCGTTGCGCAGGACCACCGCGGCGGGCGACAGCACCTCGTCCAGCGCCTCCAGCAGGGAAGGCGTCAACCGGTCCATCCCGGCGGAGTTGGCCTGGACGACCACCGCGTCGCCGAACCGGTCGACGACCAGGGCCGGCAGCCCGTCGGCTTCGGCGTGGACCAGCCGGTAGAACGGCCGGTCGTAGAGCCGCTCGCGCAAGCTCAGCGCCCGGTGCAGCCGTTCCGCCAGGAAGCCGCGGTCGATCGCCGCGTCCGGGTCGCGCGACAGCATCCGCGTGCAGATCAGCGTATGGGGGTTGAAGGTGGCGGCGCCCAGCGGTGCGCCATCGTGGGTCACCACCCGGACGACGCTGCCCGGCGGGATCGCCTTGGCCGTGTTGTCCATGTGGATCTCGTTGGAATAGACCCAGGGATGGCCGTGCTGGACCCGCTTGTGCCGGCTCGGCTGCAGGCGGATGGTGGGTCGGGGGGCAATGTCGCTCATGGCCCGCAGTCTAGCGGTTGCCGGCGCCCTGGCAACAGCAAGAGGGTCCCCGGCCTTCCCGTGCCCGTCCTACTGGTCGTTCGCGATATCCAGCGTGACGGGCGCCATCTCGATCATCAGCTTGCACAGCCTCAGGGTCTCCACGGCATGGCCCGCCTCCCGGAAGCTGTTCAGCAGCCAGTTGCAGTATTCCGGCAGGCTCGAATAGTCGTCCGGCAGGTTGGTGTGGATCGCGGTGCAGCCGAGGTCGCCGGCGACCCTGTCCATCGCGCCGAGCAGCGCGTCGGCGGCGCCTGCCAGGTCGAACAGGTCGAGCACGATGAAGTTCTCGACCGCCAGCACCCGGCCGTGGCGCAGGTGGTTTTCTACCGCATAGCTGAACAGGCCGTGGATGTAGCCGCGGGCGTTCTGCACGGTCATGATTCCCCGGGGCCGGGTCCGGCTTTTCCCCGAGGGGGATTGGCCGCCGGTTTCAAGCTCCGGAACCGCCAGGACGGCTGCGGCAAAATCGCGCCATCGCTCCACGTCGAGATCGGGTGCGATCGTCTGCACCACCGGGAAAGCCTGGTCGATCTGACGGCGGGCTAAGGGTTTTGCAACATAATTGTCGTGCATGGGCGTCTCGACCACGGGTCAGGACGTGACGATGGCAGCCCCCGAGCCCATGGGTCCTTGACGTAGATCAATGTTGCCGGCCAGCGGCATCCCCATAGTCCCCACCCGTCAAAGGGATTTGCGTACGTGCCGCGTGCCGTCGCGGTGGTGCGGACCCGGCACGATGGAATAAGAGCAACCTTACGGTGGCGAGGAACGACCGGCCCGTCCGGCCCGTCCCCGCCAGACGGGAGATATAGGTAATGACAGCAGCGACCCTGTCCCACGGTTCGTCCGTGGGAGGCGAGCGGGCAGGTGAGGAGGCCGTCTCGTACAACGAGGCTGTCATCCGCCTGTTCGTCATCGCCACCGTTTTCTGGGGCGTGATCGGCTTTACCGCCGGCATCTTCATCGCCCTGCAACTGGCGTTCCCGGTGCTGAACCTGGGCCTGGAATGGACCAGCTTCGGCCGCCTGCGGCCACTGCACACCTCGGCGGTGATCTTCGCCTTCGGCGGCAACGCCCTGTTCGCCACTTCGCTGTACGTCGTCCAGCGCACCTGCCGGGCTCCGCTCTGGGGCGGGCCGGCGATCGCCAACTTCCTGTTCGTGGGCTACCAGCTCTTCATCGTGCTGGCGGCGTCGGGCTACGTCCTGGGCATCACCCAGGGCAAGGAATACGCCGAGCCGGAATGGTACGTCGACCTGTGGCTGACGGTCGTCTGGGTGGTCTACCTGCTGACCTTCGTCGGCACGATCATGCAGCGCCGCGAACCCCACATCTACGTGGCCAACTGGTTCTACCTGGCGTTCATCGTGACCATCGCGATGCTTCACCTGGTCAACAACCTGAACGTCCCGGTCTCGTTCTTCGGCACCGCCAGCTATCCGCTTTTCGCGGGCGTGCAGGGCGCGCTGATCCAGTGGTGGTACGGCCACAACGCGGTGGGCTTCTTCCTGACCGCCGGCTTCCTGGGCATGATGTACTACTTCATCCCCAAGCAGGCGGGCCGCCCGGTCTATTCCTACCGGCTGTCGATCATCCACTTCTGGTCGCTGATCTTCCTCTACATCTGGGCCGGCCCGCACCACCTGCACTACACGGCCCTGCCGGAATGGGCGCAGACGCTGGGCATGACCTTCTCCGTCATGCTGTGGATGCCGTCCTGGGGCGGCATGATCAACGGCATCATGACCCTGTCCGGCGCCTGGGACAAGCTGCGCACCGACCCGGTCCTGCGCTTCCTGGTCACCTCGGTCGCGTTCTACGGCATGAGCACCTTCGAAGGCCCGGTGATGTCGATCAAGGCGGTCAACGCCCTGTCGCACTACACCGACTGGACCGTCGGCCACGTCCACTCCGGCGCGCTCGGCTGGGTCGCCTTCGTCAGCTTCGGCGCGGTATACTACCTGGTTCCCCAGCTCTGGAAGGCCCAGCGGCTCTACTCGCTGCGGCTGGTCAGCTATCACTTCTGGACCGCCACCATCGGCATCGTCCTCTACATCACCGCGATGTGGATCTCGGGCATCATGCAGGGCCTGATGTGGCGCGCCTACGACAACCTCGGCTTCCTGCAGTACTCGTTCGTCGAGACCGTGGCGGCCATGCATCCCTTCTACGTGATCCGCGCCATGGGCGGCGTGCTGTTCCTGATCGGCGCCCTGATCATGGTCTACAACCTGTGGCGGACGACCAAGGGCGACATCCGGGTCGAGAAGGCCTACGTCACCGCCCCGACGCGCAAGTTCGCGCCGGCCGCCGAGTAAGGACCCAGCACGATGGCTAGCACCGACAAGAAGCCCGGCCTTTTCAATCACGGGCTGATTGAAAAGAACGTTACCCTGATGATGGTCCTGATCCTGCTCACCGTCTCGATCGGCGGCCTGGTCGAGATCGTCCCCCTGTTCACCATCGAGACCACCATCGAGAAGGTGGAGGGGGTCCGCCCCTACACCCCGCTCGAGCAGATGGGCCGCAACATCTACGTCCGCGAAGGCTGCTACAACTGCCACAGCCAGCAGGTCCGTCCGTTCCGCGACGAGGCCGAGCGCTATGGCCACTACAGCCTGGCGGCGGAGAGCATGTACGACCATCCCTTCCAGTGGAGTTCGAAACGCACGGGCCCGGACCTAGCCCGGGTCGGCGGCAAGTACTCCAACCAGTGGCAGGTCGCCCATCTGGTCGATCCGCGCGCCCTGGTGCCGGAATCGATCATGCCGGGCTACGCCTTCCTCCTGGACCGCCCGCTGAAGTACGGCGACGTCAAGGAGCATCTGAAGACCCTGAGCATCGTCGGGGTCCCCTACACCGCCGAGCAGATCGACGTCGCCGCCAAGGACCTCGAGGTCCAGCAGCGGCCGGACGGCGAGACCGACGGTCTCCTGGCCCGCTATCCCAAGGCCGTCGTCGCCGATTTCGACGGCAACCCGAAGGTCGTGACCGAGATGGATGCGCTGGTCGCTTACCTGCAGATGCTCGGTACCCTGGTCGACTTCACGAAGTATCAGCCGGCCGATTTCAAGCAGTAGTTGGTGGAACCAGTGGATCTGAACGCAATCGCGTCGTTTTTGCGCTCCTTCTGGACGGTTTGGTTGATGCTGCTGTTCGTCGGCGTCCTGTTCTGGGCCTTGCGGCCCAAGAACAAGGCGAAGTTCGACGAAGCCAGCCGCATCCCGTTCAAGGATGAAGGCCAGGAGAAATAGGTCATGCCGACCAAGGTTGAAAAGGACTCCCTGTCGGGGGTCGATACCACCGGCCACGAGTGGGACGGTATCCAGGAACTGAACAACCCGCTGCCGAAGTGGTGGCTCTACGTCTTCTACGTCTGCGTCGCCTTCTCGGTGGTGTACTGGATCCTGTACCCGGCGATCCCGCTGGGCACGACCTACACCACCGGTATCCTGGGCTACAGCCAGCGCGAGACGGTCGTCGCCGACCTGGCGAAGGCCCGCGAAGCCCAGGGCGCCTTCCGCACGAAGATCGAGCAGTCCTCGTTCGATCAGATCCTGGCCGACCAGGACCTGCTGGCCTTCGCCACGGCCGGCGGCCGCACGGCGTTCGCCGACAACTGCGCGGCCTGCCACGCGGCCGGCGGCGCCGGTGCCAAGGGCTACCCGACGCTGGCCGACGACGATTGGCTGTGGGGCGGCAAGGCGGATGACATCCATACCACGCTGCTGCACGGCATCCGCTCGACCAACGACGAGGACACCCGCATCTCGGAGATGCCGAAGTTCGGAGTCGACCAGCTGCTGACCCGTCCGCAGATCGACGACACGGCCGAGTATGTCCTGTCGCTGACCGGCCGGGAGACGGACAAGGCCGCCGCCGGCCGCGGCGCCGCGGTGTACGCGGAGAACTGCGCGTCGTGCCACGGCGAGCAGGGCGAGGGGATGCGGGAAGTCGGGGCTCCCCGGCTGAACGACAACATCTGGCTCTATGGCGGCGACAAGAAGACCGTCGTCGAGACGATCACCTATGCCCGCGCCGGCGTCATGCCGGCCTGGAGCAGCCGTCTGGACCCGGTCACCATCAAGCAGCTCGCGGTCTACGTCCACAGCCTGGGCGGCGGCGAGAAGTAAGAGGCTCCTCCCGCAAGGGTCGGCACCTGGGCACGCCGGGGAAGTCCGCTTCCCCGGCGTTCGCCGTTGGTCGATCGCCCTCTTGACCAGCACCGGGCTGTTTGTTCAGATCGCTATAACATATGATCATTAGGGCAGTCGGAGCGCGGCTGAGCTTGTGGAACCCGCGGGACAGTATCGCCACGTCGGCTTCCGATGAGGATGTCATGGGCAAGGTGATCAGGATACGGATCAGCGGGACCGGCGTTGGCACCGATGCTCCGGGCGTCGAGGATCTGCTCGATCAGGTCAGGGATTGTTTCGAGATACTGCGCGGGGTCGAGGAAGCGATGGCCGGGGATGGGATGCCGGGTATCGACTGGCGTATCGTCAATGCCGGCCGCAACAGCCCACTTGCCCTTGAGTGCGAAGCTTTCTCCAGGACTCCTGGGAGAACCATCGACCATCGTGCCGAACTGGTGATGAGCCATACAGCATTGGGGCTCGAAAAGCTTCAGGAGAGCGGGCAAAGGCCGGAATATTTCACGGACAAGGTTCTGGTCAGGGCGCGTGGGATATTTGAGCGCGTAAACAATGGCCTCTGCTTGACCGAGTTGGATTTCGGTACGGGATTGCCGAGGATAATGATTACCTCGGAAACAGGGCAGGGCGCCGTGGCAAACGTCCGCCGAGTCCTGGAACCCGTTTCCAGGCCGTATCGCGAAACGGGCTCCCTGGAGGGCTTCGTCCACAGTGTCGAACGTGACGGTTATGGCCGGAAAATCCTTTTCGTCCGCCACAGGATAACCGGAGAGACCGTCAAGTGCATCCTGAACGGAAAAGCGATTGCCGAAGTCGAGGAGCGCCAGATCGCCGACGTGTTCCAAGGCCGACGAGTCCAAGTATCCGGTATTTTGCATTTCAAAAGTCTTGGCAGGATTGTCCAACTGGATGCCGAGGATCTGAAGTTCTTCCCCCACCGCAGTGAATTGCCGCAGGTCGATGATATCATCGACAGGGATTTTACCGATGGGATGACTTCCGGAGAATACCTGGAGAGGTTGCGGAATGGCCGCTTCTCCTAAGCGGATCTACTGGGATGCCTGCGTGTGGATCGCCCTCATTCAGGATGAACGGATTCCCCTCGTCGGCGGCGGCATCGAGTTGCGCGGGGCACTATGCCGTGCCGTCGTCTCGCAAGCTGAGAAAGGCAAGACTGAAATCTTTACGTCTGCCTTTTGCCTGATCGAGGTCTGCAAGGCAGGCGATATCAAGGTCGGTTATGATTCGGGTAAGTTGGCCGCTTTCTTCGAGAACGACTATATCGTCATCGTGAACATCGACCGGCAAGTCGGAGAGCGCGGTCGTGCCCTTATGCTGTCTGGGTATCCCAAGCTGAAGCCGGCGGACGCATCGCATCTTGCCGCGGCGCTGGTGTGGAATGCGGACGAGATGCACACGTTTGATGACATTCTCCTGGGTCTGGACGGCAAGCTGGACAAGCGGGACGGCACCACACTCCGGATCTGCAAGCCGTCCCAGGGCGGTCCGCCGCTCCCTTTGTTGGAACCTGAAAAACGGGAGTGGGCAGATGGCTGGTAAAATCCCGGTAGCCCCGGCGCGTCCTTGGCCATAGCGGTTTCGAACGGTGCCGGATCACGGGCGGATACGGATTTCACGATCGCCGCCGCCGGCCGCGAACCATTTCTTCAAACTATCCGTGTTAATCCGTGGGCATCCGTGTCCATCCGTGATCCGTTCAAGTCCATCCGGCAGGAGCCGAACCGGGTATCCCGACGATGCGCCGCCCCTTTTCCCTGCTATCGGCCTTGATGCTTGTGCAACTGGCCCTTGCTTGCGACGCGCAGGCCGAGCAGCAGAGCCTCGACCGAACCGCGCCGCCGCATTTCGAGGCGTTCCCGGTGTCCCCCTGGCCGCCGGACTGGCAGTACCCGTTCCGCGCCACCCCGATCCGGCCGGAGCGGATCGTCTACCGCCTCAAGGGCAGCATCCGCCAGGTGGCGAAGGTCGATCCCGTCCTGTCCAAGGCTTGCCGCCGCGGCGCCTTCGTCCAGCGGCTCAACTCGATCTTCCGCGTGCAGTCGGCCGACGACCGGCCCTACGGCATCGGCTGGGGATCGGGCGTCAACCTGCACGATCCGGAAAAGCGCAGCACGCTCGACAAGGTCTACCTGTTCGACCGGCAGGATACCGGGCTGTGCGCCGTCTGGGTCGCGCCCCTGGAGTCCCTGCGCCCCTATCTCGACCCGAGCCCGTCACGCTGAGCGCGACGCTCCGACGCGTGCGTCCGGGGAAATCCTGCAATCACCGGGCAACGTCGCGCTTCCCGCAGGGGACTTGAGCCTCTATATAGGGGCGGGCCGTCACTCCGGGGTCTTCAGCGGTCGGATCGGCGTGCCATTCATTCGAACCTTCTCTCCTTTTCGGGGAGGGGATTTTTGTTGCGCCTGAAGTTACCAGAGCCCGAGCGCCATGCCAAAACGTACCGACATCAAGTCCATCGCCATCATCGGCGCCGGCCCCATCGTCATCGGCCAGGCTTGCGAGTTCGACTATTCCGGCGTCCAGGCCTGCAAGGCCCTGCGCGCCGAAGGGTACCGGGTCATCCTGGTGAACTCCAATCCGGCCACCATCATGACCGACCCCAACCTGGCGGACGCGACCTATATCGAGCCGATCACGCCGGCCACCGTCGCCAAGATCCTGGAGAAGGAGCGGCCGGACGCGCTGCTGCCGACCATGGGCGGCCAGACCGCGCTGAACACCGCGATAGCCCTGGACGACGACGGCACGCTGGCGCGCCTGGGCATCGAGATGATCGGCGCCAACAAGCAGGTGATCGCCAAGGCCGAGGACCGGCTGCTGTTCCGCGACGCCATGGACAAGATCGGGCTGGAGAGCCCGCGCAGCCGGATGGTCCGTTCCTTCGACGAGGCGCTGGAAGCGCTGGCCGAGACCGGCCTGCCCGCGATCATCCGCCCCAGCTTCACGCTGGCCGGCACCGGCGGCGGCATCGCCTACAACAGGGCCGAGTTCGAGGAGATCGTGCGCGGCGGCCTGCGCGCGTCACCCACCCGCGAGGTGCTGATCGAGGAGTCGGTGCTGGGCTGGAAGGAGTACGAGATGGAGGTCGTGCGCGACGGCGCCGATAACTGCATCATCGTCTGCGCCATCGAGAACATCGACCCGATGGGCGTCCATACCGGCGACAGCATCACTGTGGCGCCGGCGCTGACGCTGACCGACAAGGAATACCAGATCATGCGCAACGCCTCGATCGCGGTGCTGCGCGAGATCGGGGTCGATACCGGCGGGTCGAACGTGCAGTTCGCCGTCAACCCCGCCGACGGGCGCATGGTCGTGATCGAGATGAACCCGCGCGTCAGCCGCTCCTCCGCGCTGGCGTCCAAGGCGACCGGCTTCCCGATCGCCAAGATCGCCGCCAAGCTGGCGGTGGGATACCGGCTGGACGAGCTGGACAACGACATCACCGGCGTCACGCCGGCCTCGTTCGAGCCGACGATCGACTATGTCGTCACCAAGATGCCGCGCTTCACCTTCGAGAAGTTCCCCGGCACGGAGCCGCTGCTGACCACCTCCATGAAGTCGGTCGGCGAGGCCATGTCGATCGGCCGCACCTTCGCCGAATCGGTGCAGAAAGCGCTCCGGTCGATGGAAACCGGCCTGACCGGCTTCAACGAGGTGCTGATCGGCGACGGCAACCCCGACCCGCTGACGGTCCGGGCGGCGCTGAGCCGGCCGACGCCGGACCGGCTGCTGGTGATCGCCCAGGCGTTCCGCCACGGCCTGAGCGTCGACGAGGTCCAGGCCGCCTGCAAGTACGATCCCTGGTTCCTGGAGCAGATCCAGGCGATCGTCGCGGCCGAGGCCGCCGTCCGCACCGGCGGCCTGCCCGCCGATAGCCAAGGCTGGCTGCGCCTCAAGCAGGCCGGCTTCAGCGACGCCCGGCTGGCCGAGCTAGCCGGCACCAGCGAGGCCGAGGCCGCGGCGGCGCGGCGCGATCTCGGCGTCACGCCGGTCTACAAGCGGATCGACACCTGCGCCGCGGAGTTCGCCTCCCAGACGCCCTACATGTACTCCACATACGAGGCCGACGGGTTCGGCGGCGCCGAGTGCGAGGCCGAGCCCTCGGACCGCAGGAAGGTCGTGATCCTGGGCGGTGGTCCCAACCGCATCGGGCAGGGCATCGAGTTCGACTATTGCTGCGTCCACGCGGCCTACGCGCTGGACGAGGCCGGGTACGAGACCATCATGGTCAACTGCAACCCGGAGACGGTCTCGACCGACTACGACACCTCCGACCGGCTCTATTTCGAGCCGCTGACCGCCGAGGACGTGATCGAGCTGGTCCGGGTCGAGCAGAGCCGGGGCGAGGTGCTGGGCGTGATCGTCCAGTTCGGCGGCCAGACGCCGCTGAAGCTGGCGCGCGACCTGGAGGCCGCCGGCATCCCGATCCTGGGCACCTCGCCCGACGCGATCGACCTGGCGGAGGACCGCGAGCGGTTCCAGCAGCTGCTGCACAAGCTGGGCCTGCACCAGCCGGCCAACGGCCTCGCCCGCTCCCTGGAGGAGGCCGAGGAGGTGGCCGCCCGGATCGGCTTCCCCGTGGTGATCCGGCCCAGCTACGTGCTGGGCGGCCGCGCCATGGAGATCGTCCACGACATGTCTGGCCTGAAGCGCTACATGGGCTCGGCGGTCAAGGTCTCGGGCAAGAACCCGGTGCTGATCGACAGCTATCTCCAGGACGCCATCGAGGTCGACGTGGACGCCGTCCGGGACGGGTCCAGGGTCTATGTCGCCGGCATCATGGAGCATATCGAGGAGGCCGGCATCCATTCCGGCGACAGCGCCTGCGCGCTGCCGCCCTATTCGCTGCCCGCCGACGTGGTCGCCGACATCTCCCGGCAGGCCGGAATGCTGGCCGAGGCGCTGGACGTGATCGGGCTGATGAACGTCCAGTTCGCGGTCAAGGGCACCCAGGTCTACATCCTGGAGGTCAACCCGCGGGCCAGCCGCACGGTGCCCTTCGTCGCCAAGGCGACCGGCACGCCGATCGCCAAGATCGCGGCGCGGGTAATGGCCGGCGAGAAGCTGGACGGTTTCGACCTCAAGGGTCCGACCCCGCCGCACACCGCGGTCAAGGAGGCGGTCTTCCCGTTCGCCCGCTTCCCCAACGTGGACATCATCCTGGGGCCGGAGATGAAGTCGACCGGCGAGGTGATGGGGCTGGACAAGGATTTCAGCCGGGCTTTCGCCAAGGCCCAGTCGGGCGCCGGAGTCGTCCTGCCGCTCTCGGGCGGAGTGTTCATCTCGGTCAAGGACCACGACAAGGTGGCCATGGTGCCAATCGCGGCCAAGCTTCGCGAGATGGGCTTTTCGCTGCTCGCCACGGCGGGTACGGCGAAGGCGTTCGGCGAGGCCGGAATCCCGGTGACCCGGGTCAACAAGGTGCTCGAAGGGCAACCGCACATCGTCGACGTCATGATCAACGGCGACGTTCAGCTGGTTTTCAACACGACCGACGGCGCGCAGGCCATGTCCGACAGCTTCAGCTTGCGCCGGACCGCACTCGTCAATAACATTCCCTATTACACGACCGTCGCGGGGGCGCGGGCTGCCGTCGAGGCTATCTCGGCGCTTCGGAGTGGTAGCCTTGACGTGGCACCGCTCCAGTCCTACCTGAGCGGATCGTATTAAAGGGATCGAGGCTCCCGGCGCGGCTGATCTGGCCGCGCCGCAGTCTTCTTCAGCGTCGAGTGGACCGGGAAATGGAAAAAGTTCCAATGACGGCGGCGGGCTACAACCGCCTCCAAGAGGAGTTAAGGCACCTGAAAACGATCGAGCGGCCGGCGGTCATCAAGGCCATCGCGGAAGCGCGGGAGCACGGCGATCTATCCGAGAACGCCGAGTACCATGCGGCGCGCGAGCGGCAGAGCTTCATCGAAGGACGGGTGCTCGAGCTTGAGGACAAGATCAGCCGCGCGGAGGTGATCGACGTCTCCAAGCTTTCGGGTGACGCCGTCAAGTTCGGCGCGACGATCACGGTCGCGGACGAGGACACCGACGAGGAGACCACGTACCAGATCGTGGGCCAGGACGAGAGCGACATCAAGCAGGGCCTGCTGTCGGTCAGCTCCCCGCTGGCCCGGGCGCTGATCAACAAGACCGTGGGCGACATGGTCGAAGTCCCGACCCCCGGCGGTTCGAAAAGCTACGAGGTCGTGAAGGTCGAGTTCCGCTGAGGCGCCTCGACGCTTGACGTCCGATTGCCGGAAGATCGACTGCCCTAGATATTGACTGACATGAAAAATGCGGGCGAAAGCCCGCATTTTCTTTTATCCGGCATCCCTTGGAGGCGGAGCGTCTAATCCTCCTCCTCCAGTTCCTCCTCGTCCGGCAGGTCGCCGATCTCGGTGTCGATGGGAACGCCGGGCAGGGCCTTGGAGGTGCGGATCGCCAGCGCCGACTTGACATGGCTGACATTCGGAGCGCTGGTCAGCTTGGTTGTGAGGAAGCGCTGGTACGAGTCCCAGTCCTCCGCCACGATCTTCAGCAGGAAATCCGTCTCGCCCGCGAGCATGTTGCACTCGCGCACCAGCGGCCAGCTATTGACCAGCTCCTCGAATTTCTTTAGGTCCGCTTCGGCTTGGCTGGTCAGCCCCACATGGGCGAAAACGGTCACGCCGTAACCGAGAGCTTCGGGGTTGATGTCGGCATGGTAGCCACGAATGAATCCGGCCTCTTCCAGGGCGCGGACGCGCCGAAGACAGGGCGGCGCCGAGATGCCCGCGCGGCGCGCGAGTTCGACGTTGGTCATGCGACCGTCGGCTTGAAGGTCGCGCAGGATGCGCCGGTCAATCCGGTCGAGTTTGACTCGCCGCATGGTCTTCTCTTGTAGCCTCTCGGGATGAATTGGAAAGGATATTACACAGAGCACTGGTTTACGCCAAGACAGAGCCGTCTTACAAGTGCGAAACTTTATAATAGGCGGATTGTGCTATCGACGTCCCCGGTCAGCAACCACGAAGGCCCGTGATCGTGCAAAATCTCACCTGCTGGGTCGTCACAGACGGCAAGGCCGGCATGGAAAACCAGTGCATCGGACTGGCCGAGGCGGTGGGACTCCCGCCCATCGTCAAGCGCGTGACCTTGCGCAGCCCCTGGCGCCAGCTCAGCCCCTTCTTCCGGCTGGGGCCGAGGCATTCGACCGCACCCGGCAGCGATGCGCTGGAGCCGCCGTGGCCCGACCTGCTGATCACGTCCGGGCGGGCCAGCGTCACGCCGGCCCTGGGCGTGCGCCGGGCCAGCCGGGGCAAGACCTTCGCGGTGCATATCCAGGATCCCCAGATCCCGCCCCGCCTGCTCGATCTGGTGGTGGTGCCGCAGCACGACAAGCTGCGCGGCCCCAACGTGATCACGACCCGCGGCGCGCTCCACATGATCACTCCGCGGAAGCTGGCCGACGCGGCGGCCCGCCTGGGACCGGCCTACGGGCATCTGCCCCACCCACGCATCACGGTGCTGATCGGCGGGACCAACAAGCTGTTCCGGATGACCCCGGTGATCATGGGCGACGTGGCGGAGAAGCTGGCCAACCTCGCCAAGCGCCACGGCGCCGGGCTGCTGGTGACGCCGTCGCGCCGGACCGGCGCCGACAACGAGGCGATCCTGCGCGCCCGCATGGCCGACGTGCCCTCGGTCGTCTGGGACGGGCAGGGCGAGAACCCCTATTTCGCTTTCCTGGCGCTGGCCGACGTGATCGTCGTGACCAGCGACAGCGTGTCCATGGTGTCGGAGGCCTGCTCGACCGGCAAGCCGGTCTACATCATCGAGCTGGACGGAGGCTCGCCCAAGTTCCAGACCTTCCACCAGGCCCTGAAGGACGCCGGCATCATCCGGACCTTCACCGGCGAGCTCGATCATTGGACCTATCCGCCGCTCGACGACACCGCCGTGGTCGGCGCCGAGATCCGCCGCCGGATAGAGGCCCGGACCGGCCAGCGGATCGACCCGCCCCACCCCGCCGGTTGACGCTGGAGCGGCTCCGGCCCATGTTCAGCCGGATACAGCGAACCCATTCCAGCCGAGGCCAGCAGCGCATGCCCGCTCACCATCACTCCAAGGTCCTGATCATCGGCGCCGGCCCGGCCGGCTACACCGCCGCGATCTATGCCGCCCGCGCCAACCTGAAGCCGATCCTGGTGCAGGGGCTTCAGCCGGGCGGCCAGCTCACGATCACGACCGACGTGGAGAATTATCCCGGGTTCGCCGACGTCATCCAGGGTCCCTGGCTGATGGAGCAGATGCAGCGCCAAGCCGAGCATGTCGGGACCGAGATGTTCTTCGACGTGATCACCGAGGTCGATTTCACCCAGCGCCCGTTCCGGGCCAAGGCCGACAGCGGCGATCTCTATACCGGCGACACCGTGATCATCGCGACCGGCGCCCAGGCGCGCTGGCTGGGGCTGGAGAGCGAGCGCACCTTCGCCGGCGCCGGCGTCTCCGCCTGCGCCACCTGCGACGGCTTCTTCTTCCGCGGCAAGGAGATAGCGCTGGTCGGCGGCGGCAACACCGCGGTCGAGGAAGCGCTGTACCTGACCAATCACGCGTCCAAGGTCACCGTGATCCACCGCCGCGACGCGTTCCGCGCGGAGAAGATCATGCAGGAGCGGCTGTTCCGCAATCCCAAGATCCAGGTGATCTGGGACACCGTGGTGGACGAGATTTTGGGCGAGGGCGGCGGGGGCGCGCCCAAGGCGGTGACCGGGCTGAAGCTGCGCAACGTCAGGACCGGCGAGGTCTCGACGCTGCCGGTCGAGGGAGTGTTCATCGCGATCGGCCATGATCCGGCGACCAAGGTCTTCCAGGGCAAGGTCAATACCGATCCGGAAGGCTATATCCTGACCGCCCCCGACTCGACCGCCACCAACGTGCCCGGCGTGTTCGCCGCCGGCGACGTGAAGGACAAGGTCTACCGCCAGGCGGTCACGGCGGCCGGGATGGGCTGCATGGCGGCGCTGGAGGCGGAGAAGTTCCTGGCCCAGTTCGAGGGATCGCCCGAGGAGGCGCTCCGCGAGGCGACGACCACGCAGATGATCGGCGCCTGGGACTGAGTCCCCTTCCAAGGTGGCCGCCGCCTGGAAATGCCCTCCCGATCCGGTATTTTTGCGGCGGTTGCCCGTTATTCGCGCTCTTTCGATCCTAACGACCGTGGCCTTGATGTACGTCGCGGTATATCATCGCAGCGTCGGCGCATTCCGCCGACCAAGATGACGCGACGGACGGACATCATTCCGCCCGCCGATGAACGGGACGATTCATGGACTGGGATAAGCTTCGGGTCTTCCACGCCGTGGCCGAAGCCGGCAGCTTCACTCATGCCGGTGAAAGCCTGAACTTAAGTCAATCGGCGGTCAGCCGTCAGATCAGCGCGCTCGAGGAGAGCCTGAACGTGCCGCTGTTCCATCGGCACGCCCGCGGCCTGATCCTGACCGAGCAGGGCGATCTGCTCTATCAGACCGCGCGCGACGTCTTCGCCAAGCTGTCGATGACCGAGGCGATGCTGACGGAAAGTCGCGAGCACCCCAAGGGACCGCTGAAGATCACCACCACGGTGGCCTTCGGGACGACCTGGCTGACTCCGCGCGCCCGCGAGTTCCTGCAGATCTACCCGGAGATCCAGCTTTCCCTGCTGCTGGACGATACCGAGCTGGACCTGGGCATGCGCGAGGCGGACATCGCGATCCGCATGACCTCGCCTCGCCAGCCCGACCTGATCCAGCGTCACCTGATGACCATACGGTTCCATGTCTACGGCCATGTCAGCTACCTCAAGCGGAAGGGCGTGCCCAAGACGGTCCAGGAGTTGGACAACCATGACCTGATCGCCTATCCGTCGGACATGCGGGCGCCCATCACCAACATCAACTGGCTGCTGGACGCCGGCGACCCGCCCCAGGGGACCCGCAGTCCCATCATGCGCGTCAACAATGTATACGCGATCTTCAAGGCGGTGGAGAGCGGTCTGGGCATGGCCGCCCTGCCGGATTACATGGTCGAGGGCAGCCGAGACATCGTGCGGGTGCTGCCCGAGCTGAACGGGCCCACGGTCGAGACCTATTTCGTCTACGCCGAGGAACTGCGCCATTCCAAGCGCATCGCCGTGTTCCGTGACTTCCTGGTGCGCAAAGTGGCCGAGACGACGTTCTGAACAGATCGTTGCATATCAAAGCCATGCGGCGGTTGCATGGGCGCTTCCTCAAATCGTGCATGGAAACTGGGCAGCGCATGACCAAATAATCATCTGGCGGTGTTGCGATGCAATATCCGCTGTTTCGCCCCGGACTCCGGTCCGGGGTTGGGTCTTCGGACCCGCGTCTCCCAGACGTGAAGCCTCCCTGTTCAACTCGCCCGCAAGTCTTTCGATTTGCGGGCGTTCTTTTTGCGGGGAGGGGCGACTCAGGCTGGTTAGTGGATGCGGGGTACCAAACAGGGTACCAGCGGCAACGATTTCATTTTGTTCAATTTGATCCGACTGCCTTGATTTGCCGCGGGAGCCGACGCAACCCGCCACTCCAGCCGCCTGTTTGACTTCCCAGCACCGCCAGAGAGGTCAGGGAGCCCTCAGCAGTTGCTGCCGGGCACACCGGCGGGCACATCGTCAACCTCTCCTCTGTCAGCGGCTTCGTCGGATTTCCGGGCTCCGGCTACTACGCGGCGACGAAGCATGCCGTCGAAGGCCTTTCGGACGCTCTGGTACGAGAGGTCGAGCCGCTTGGGGGCGAGGTCCTGTGCGTCGAGCCTGGTCCCTTCCGCACCGACTGGGCCGGCCGCTCGCTGAAGCAGACCCTAAGCCGGATCGCGACTATGCCGACACCGCCATTGCCCGCATGCAGGCGACCTCCGGTATCAGCGGCAAGCAGCCCGGCGATCCGGTGCGCGCCTGCGCCGCCATCATCCAGACTGTAGAGGACGAGATCCGGCCGCGCCATCTCGTCCTAGGTGCCTTCGGTGTGGAAACCGTGTGCGGCAAGCTCGCCGGGGTGGTCGAAAATCAATGCCTGGAGGGCGACCAACCTCGGCGCGGACTTTCCCGAGAGTGAGCGCTGAACCGGACCTGCGCCGCACTCGCCCGATCCGGATCCTCAGGGGAATGGGGCAGCACTCCGGCTGTACGCGGCGCTGCTGGTCGGCAGCCGGCGCGACCACGGCGTCGCGCTCGAGGGGCCGGTGCGCGGCGTGGCGAACTGGCAGGCCCGCGCCGGGCAAGGCTACGACCTGCTCCATTTCACGATCGACTGGAACCGCGAGCGGGTCACCTGCCCGCAGGGCAAGGTTTCGGTGTCCTGGCGCCCGGCCCGGAACACCGACGGCAGCCCGCGCATCCACGCCCAGTTCAGCCGGTCGGACTGCGGGGCCTGTGCACCTAGACCAAGAGGCCACGCCGCCACGTCTACTTCCATCCGCGCGAGGAGCACGAGGCGCTCACCGCGGCGCGGGCGCGGATGTCCGATCCCGCCTGGGAGCAGCGCTACGAGGTCCGGGCCGGGGTGGGGGCACGCTCTCACAGGGCGTCCGCGCCTTCGGAATGCGCCGGAGCCGCTACATCGGGCTGGCGAAGACCGGGCTTCAGCAGATCTGTATCGCCACCGCGATGAACGTATCGCGGATCGTCAACTGGATCGATGGCCGGCCACGCGCCAAGACGCGCGTCACGCGCTTCGCTTCCCTGGCACCGGCCGCCTGAATTCGCCGACAGTATCACCGATTCGTCGAGATGCCAGTGCCCGAATATCGGCTTTGGTCGAGGCTGCCGGAGGCGCCGGCAATGGACGACCCCAATTTGAGTTCCCAGCGCCGGATCGTCTTATAAGATACCTTGAGCCCGCGCTCCGTCAGCAATTCCTCGACGTCCTGGTAGCCTCAGGGATCCCCTCATTTTTTGCCTTGGTATTCCAACATGTTAGCGGATACCCGACAATAAGGTTGTAAAACTTTACCTTTTTGCCCCCCTTTAAGTTCGGCGGTTTTACGAGGGCGAAGGTGACTCAAGCACGAGCCTGCCTCATGCCAAAGCGTTCGCCAAGGATTGCAAAGTAAAAAATGAGGGGATCCCTGAGCCTGGTAGCTCACGATAAACCGGAATCAAAGTTAAAGGGCCCGCCGATGACTACGGATAAGAACCGATGGCAGGTTAGGAGATCGATAGCATCCGAGCAGGTTTCGTCACCGCTCGCCTATCGCCATCAGTTCCTGTGACAGTGCCGGGAGCGCCCATCCTATCCAGTCCTGCACACACTCGCAATTACAGCGCACTTGCACCAGACCAATGATCATCTCCTATTGTCTCCTGGTTGGAAAAAGCGTGATGCCTTATAATGCTTCACCGGGATATGCTTTGATTTAGCTCAATGCGCTTGGAAGAGGTACGAGAAACTCCGAGCAGGGAGTAGAGCATGGAAGTGCCGATTTGGCTGCGGAACCTGAACCTCGAGCGCTATGAGGCAACCTTTCTCGAGAACGAAATCGATGCCGACGTTCTGCCAAAGCTCACGGCTGAGGACCTCATAGAACTCGGAGTAAAGGCGATTGGACATCGCCGCAAGCTGCTCGACGCCATCGCAGCGCTCCAGGAGGGTGTTGCGCCTGTCGAGTCACCCTCCACCCCACCGCCGGCAGATGAACCGCGCGCACGTGTCAGTTTGGTCAGCGCCGAGCCCGAACGCCGCCAGTTGACGGTGCTGCTGTGCGACCTCGTCGGCTCGACGGCCTTGTCCGCGCGACTGGATCCAGAGGATCTGCGGGAGGTGGTTTCGGCCTACCAGCGACGCTGCGCCGAAGTCATCACCCGTTACGAAGGGCATGTCGCCAAATATATGGGCGACGGCGTGCTGGCTTATTTCGGCTATCCTCACGCTCACGAGGATGATGCCGAGCGCGCCGTGCGCGCTGGATTGGGTCTGGTCGAGGCAATCGACGAACTGAGGCTGGGAGATGACCTGTTGCTTCAGATCCGGGTCGGCATCGCCACAGGTCTGGTCGTGGTCGGCGATCTGATTGGCGAGGGGGCAGGGCGAGAGGAGGCGGTCGTGGGGGAAACGCCGAACCTTGCTGCCCGCCTTCAGACCCTTGCGGAGCCCGGCAGCGTGGTGATCGCATCGAGCACGCGGAGGCTCGTCGGCCGTCTCTTTGACCTTACCGATCTGGGCATGCAGAACTTGAAGGGCTTCTCCGCGCCGGTGCGGGCCTGGACCGTGCTCGGCTGTAGCAGCAGCACAGAGGGCCGTTTCGAGGCTTTACATGGGCAGGGTCTGACCGCCCTGGTGGGTCGCGAGCACGAGGTCGGTCTCCTGATGGACAGGTGGGAGCAGACCAGAGAGGGCGAGGGACAGGTGGTCTTGCTCTCAGGTGAACCTGGT
Source organism: Skermanella pratensis (assembly GCF_008843145.1). Lineage (GTDB taxonomy): Bacteria > Pseudomonadota > Alphaproteobacteria > Azospirillales > Azospirillaceae > Skermanella > Skermanella pratensis. The sequence continues at coordinate 72,203 of NZ_CP030265.1, forward strand.
ATCGGCAAATCCCGCCTGCTGCTGGCGCTTCGCGACAAGCTCGCCAGTGAGGTTTATACGCCCCTTAGCCATTACTGCTCGCCCTATCACCAGAGCACCGCATTTTTCCCAATTATCGGTCTCCTCGAGCGTGCCGCCAACCTGGGCCGGAACGAGACACCGGCGCGGCAGATCGAGAAGCTCGAGGCGCTACTAGCCTTTTCAACGGAAAACCTCACGGAGGTCGTGCCGCTGCTAGCGGACCTTCTCTCCATCCCAGTCGATGCCCGCTATCCGCCGCTTTATCTCACACCGCAACGGCAGAAGCAGCGCACGCTTGAGATCCTGACCGAGCAGCTCGCCGGCCTTGCCGCGAAACAGCCGGTTCTCGCGATCTACGAGGACGTGCACTGGGCCGATCCGTCAACCCTCGAACTGCTCGGAATGGTAATCGATCGCGTTCAGCACCTGCCGGTCCTGATAGTGGTGATCTTCCGTCCAGAGTTCACGCCGCCCTGGGCCGGTTTCGGCCATGTCACCGCCCTGACGCTCAGCCGCCTCGCGCAGCGGCGAGGAGCGGCCATGATCGAGCGGCTGACCGCCGGCAGGCCGCTGCCGCCCGAGGTGGTCGAGCAGATCCTCGATAAAACGGACGGCATTCCCCTGTTTGTCGAGGAGTTGACCAAGGCCGTCATGGAGTCCGGCCTCCTGCGGGACGAGGGCGGGCAGTTTGTGCTGACCGGACCGTTGCAGCCGCTCGCCATTCCTGCGACCCTGCACGACAGTCTCATGGCGCGCCTGGACCGCTTGGCGCCGGTCAAGGAGGTCGCGCAGATCGGCGCAGTCATTGGCCGGGAATTCTCACACGAACTACTCACCGCCATCGCCGACCGGCCAGAAAGCCAGTTGCAGGCAGCCCTCGATCAACTGATCTCGTCTGAGCTTATTTTCCGCCACGGTATGCCGCCAAGGGCGCGTTACAGTTTCAAGCACGCCCTGGTGCAGGATGCCGCTTACGAGTCGATGCTCAAGAGCCGGCGGCGCCAGCTTCACGCCCGGATCGGCCAGACGCTCTGCTCACGAGGAGTCAACCAGACCGAGTCCTCCCCGGAGCTGATTGCGGAGCATTTCACGAGAGCCGGCATGGGGCTTGAGGCGGCGCAATACTGGCTCAAGGCCGGCGAGCGGGCAAAGGCAGCCTACGCCAATCGGGAGGCTTCATCGCACCTTTCCAAGTGCCTGACTGCCCTCTCGGACGGCAGTACTGCACCGGACCGTCGGGGAGCGGCCGAACGGTTTGAGATGACCGCATTGGCACTACTCGGCGATCTGGCGGGCCTTGCCGGCGATCTGCATGCCGCAAATCGTCATTATGATCAGGCGCTGGCCAAGTGCAAGGACCAAGACCTGCGAATCTGGATCTCGAACAAGCGCCACCATGCCCGTAGCACGCATCGAAATGGCGCTAAGATTATGTTCTACACGCACGGCGGTGGCAGCGAAACCCTCCTGCTGGTCAATCCGCTGGTGTACGGGCTGGCGTTGTTCCAGCCGCTTCTTGAAAGCTTGTGCCAGGATTTCCGGATCATCACCATAGACTGCCGTGGCACCGGCGGCTCCGACCCGCTGACACGTCCATTCCCGTTGCGGGAGCACGCCGAGGATGTGGCTGCAGTGATCAAAGAGTTGGGGGGCAAGCCGGTGATCGGGGTGGGCCTTTCCCGTGGGAGCAACCTACTGATCAGACTGGCCGCCTCGCGTCCGGATCTGATCAGTAAGCTGGTGACAGTGGGCTGTCCGCTGGTACCGGGTGGGTTTGACAACCTGGCCACGTTCTCCGGCTACTGGCGGCAGTGCCCGGAGGCGCACGAGAGGGGCGATGTCGAGGCGCTGCTGCGCATCCTGGGCTCGTTCATGTACTCTGAGCCGGGAACGGAGGAACTGAAGAGGCTCCTCATCGAGCGGGGCTTGCGGCTCTCGCCCGAGACGGTGCTCAGCTTCTACGACCCCGATCCGGATGTGGATGTCAGCCCTCTCCTCGGACGCGTCATGGTGCCAACTCTGGTCATGCATGGCACCGCGGAGCAACTGATTCCCTTCACAGCCGCCGAGTATCTGGTTCGAGAGTTGCCGGATGCCCAGCTTTATGCCTTCAAGGGCAAAGGGCACCTGCCAATTTTCACCGCAACCGACGAATTCTGCAGTGTTCTTCGCCGCTTCGTGCGCGAAGCGCCACATGGTTAAGAGTCTGTTTATAGTGGGTATGCACCGGCTGGAACACTACTTAAGGCTGAACAAGGGGTCGGCTGTCGGTGGGCAGAGAGCCCACTCTGGGGCTTTTGAGAGCAACCACTGATCAGGGCAGTAATGCCGCCGGCGGCGCGGTTCGTCTGCGTCGAGAGACGAGACCCGCAGATACGCTGCTCGGGCGCAGGCTTTCTTCGTTGCTTGGCGCGACCTGCATGCTGCTGCGCAGTTCGTCCGTGAGCGGCTGGAGGGGTTCGATGGGCGTGATTACGTCACATTGGGGGCGGCGGCCGGGGCGCTCACCAGCAAGCATCCGGTTTCGGCGACGCTGCTCTACCACTTGATGATCGAGAGCATTCTCAACCGGGCCAGCGCCAACCAGTACAGCTACGCGGTTCGCGACGTGCGGAACTGCGAGAGCTTAGCCGGTCAACTTCCCGAGGATCCCCGATCGAAGGGCATGACACCTTCATGGCACGCCTGCGCAAGGAGCACCGCCGCAAGTCCAAGTTCTGGGAACTCGTTCGTGAAGGCGCCTGAACCGGAGTCGCCGGCGCCCACTCTTGTCTCCAATCGTTACACCTGAGACATCGAGAAACAGCGTCGTCGCGATGGTAGTCTGCTCGACGGCAACGTCATCGTGTGACATGCCAACACCCCTGATGCCGACCAGAGACCATTTACCCGTCTATTGTCATGCCGCTGCTTGCTTATGGAATTGATGAGGCCGTTTACCACGCCTGGGCAATGTCACCCTCGGCTTGGCAGGAGTTGAAGGCCAGCTACCGGCATCGGGGTCTCACCGCCCCGTGCTGCGGGGCGGCAGTCGTTCCTGTCCGCTCACCAACCGGCTGGCAATTCTTCCGCCACAAGCCGAATACGGTCTGCACCATTCGCGAGAGCCTGGCGCATATCGTCTGCAAGTCGATCATGGCGCGTGCGGCAGCCCGGCTGGGCCTGGACGTTACCACCGAGGCGCGTGCGGGCGACGGAACCTGGGTTGCCGATGTGCTCGTGCGGCATCCGGATTGGACGGTGGCTCTGGAAGCCCAACTCTCCCGCATTCCGTTGGCGGCCATTCAGGATCGCCAGGAGCGTTACCGGGAAGCCGGTATTCGCGGCGCCTGGCTGATCGGCTACGACATCGCCAGACTTGAACCTCAGCGCGGTCTTCCACTGTTCCGTCTGGAGGTGAAGCAGGCCGAGCGCCTCGCACCGGCGGTGATCGACTCCGCGACGGATGGCGCGCCAGCACGAACTGATCTGGCGACATTTACTGATAGACTGCTGACCGGACGTGTCCGGTTCGAGGGACCACCTCCCCAGGCCGGTGCACCATCCGTGGCGACCGTGCCATCCGTATGCTGGAAGTGCTGCCGCGACATCGATCTGATCGTGGCTCTGGTCAATCTTCCGACGCACACCGTTTTCGCGCCCCACGGCATTCTGCCGGCGCGCGATCTTGGCAAGCTTCCCGAGGCGTTGGCCATCTATCAGAGAGCCATTCCTACGCTGCATGGAGCGTGCGAGTCGCTCACCGCGCTGCGCCGTCCGCCGCCCTCCCGCATCGCGGCCGGCATGCGCGCGCACTGCCCCTGGTGTGATGCGGCCATCTCCCTACAGAGGGTACCCGAAACAACCCTGACATCCTGCAGATGGCATCTCTGCTGGACGCTCGCCGGCCAACCCTGGGCACCGTCAAAGCTGCACTCATCACGCTGGACCTGGACCTGGAGCGGGTCAGCGGACTGAGGCAGGCGGCGCAAGATTGTGGGGGGTATCTCCGGTGGCTGGATATGCCGGACTCTCATAGGGAGGATGTGATCATTCATCGCACCCATGGCAGATTCGGGCATTCAGAAAAGGGCCAAATCCGCTATTGAACTGTAGTAATGGTCCGCAATGCTCGTTTTTGAGGACAGGAGGAATCATGCCCATAACACGACGCCGTTTCATGTCCACCATACAACGTAGCCTGATCGGGGCGCTGACGGCTCTGATGCTGCTCGGTGGGAACGCCGCGCAGGCGGCTGACGGCGCAACCAAGCGCATTATGGTTTACGGCGATTCCAATACCTGGGGCTATGTTCCCGTCGAAAGCGGTCCGACTACGCGCTACCCCCAGGACGTGCGTTGGCCGGGTGTGCTCAGGGTGGCGCTCGGGCCGGGCTATGAGATCATTGACGAGGGGCTAAGCGCGCGCACGACTGACCTGCCTGACCCGACGCTGCCGCACATCTCCGGGGCCGGTCTCGACGGGTCGGCCTATCTGCCGGCCGCCATCGCTACGCACCTGCCGCTCGATCTCGTCGTGATCATGCTCGGCACCAACGACTTGAAGAAGATGTTCAACCGGTCGCCATTGCGGATCGCGCTGGGAGTGGGCAAGTTGGCCGACATCGTGAACCAGGCCAAGGGCGGGGTCGGCACATCCTATCCCGCTCCCAAGGTCTTGATCCTCTGTCCGCCTCCGCTCGGCACGGTGGCGCCCCCGGAGCGGGCCGAAAGGTTCGCGGGCGGCATCGACAAGTCGGAGGCGCTGCCGGCCTACTACGAGGGGATCGCGGCTGCAGCCGGGGCCGGGTTCCTGGACGTCGGCAAGCTGACCACCACCGATGGGGTGGACGGCATCCACCTCACTGCGGCCGCCCATAAGGCGATCGGCAATGGTGTTGCAGAAAAGGTCAAGGCGATCCTGAAGTAAATTGGACCGAAGCGCACGGACCACTTCCTGCTGGTCAAGCCATGCTACTGCCACGATGTGGTCGGCGTGCGCTCGAGGATCCAGGGATGCTTTAGGGCACCGTGGGGCGAGAAAGATGACACACATGGGGCCCGTGCTCTACTTTCGCGGCGCCGAAGCTGGTGCATGGCGTCTATCGGTCCTGATGGTGGCGCAGGTAGAGCCGCCGCCGTTGCTGACCAGCACCTGCCGTGTGATGCCGTTGCGCCTCGCCCAATGGCGCGGCTGCAGCCTCTGGCGATACGACTTCGCCTTACCGACAGGCGAGGCGCCATGCTGTCACGAATACAGGGTCGGAGATCAGAGCTGGCGAGTTCATCTGCCGGCCAAAGGTGCCCTTCGGATGGCCTACTTGGCATGCAATGGGACGGAGGTGAGAAACGTCTGGACATGCGGGCGGGAGCGCAACGAGCGCTGGCTGCACCTGGCGGCGGAGCATGCGAGAAATCCCTTTCACCTGCTGCTGCACGGTGGCGATCAACTCTATGCCGATGCCCTATGGCACGATGTTCCGGCATTCGCCGAGTGGCGGCGAGAGCCCTGGCGTCGGCGTCGAAAGGCTTCTTTCACGCCCGAAATGGCCGAAGCAGCGCGGGAATTCTTCTTCGACAGCTACTGTCACCTGTGGAGCCAGCCGGAGTTGGCGCCGATCCTGTCGGTTATTCCGTCGCTGATGATGTGGGACGACCATGACATCATCGACGGGTGGGGCAGCTACGCTGCGGATTGGCTGGAAAGCGCGATGCTCCAGGGGCTTTGGTCCGCGGCCCGGGAGCATTTCGCCCTGTTCCAGCTAGCCGCGCGTGCCCACGACTTGCCGGAGGGATTTGCCGACCGCTGCGGGAAACAGTTCGGTTGGGCCTACCGGTTGGGCGAGATCGGCATCCTGGCGCCGGATCTGCGCTCCGAACGCACGCGTGAACGGGTCATGGGCAAGGCGGGATGGCGCGCCTTGAAGGCAAGCCTCGAGCGCATGGCGGACTGCCGCCACATCCTTCTCCTCTCCAGTGTGCCGCTGGTGCACGTGCAACTCCATGTGCTCGAACGGCTGTTTGGCCACATTCCCGGCCACCAGGAATGGCAGGACGACCTGATCGATCAGTGGCCGAGCCTTGCGCACTGGGACGAATGGACTTGCCTGCTGCGCACCTTGCTTCGCTTCTCGGCGGAGCGGGGTGTACGGATCACGTCGCTGTCGGGCGAGATCCATCTAGGATCATGGGGCGTGATTGAGAGTAGCACGACGGAGATCCACCAGCTTACCTCTTCGGGTATCGTTCACCCGCCGCCATCGGCCTTGTCCGTCGCCGTACTCGAGCAGGTCGGCGCCAAGCCATTGCAGCCTGCCGCAGATTTCTCGGCAAGACTGCTGCCGCTGCCCGGACTGGGCCGGCGCTTCCTACGCGCCCGTAACTGGCTGGAAATCGAGTTCACCGGCGGCAACCTCGCTGCAACGTGGCATGGTGCAGGGGCGACGAGCTGCCTAAGCATTCCGGGCCAGTAGTTGTTTATACCTAACTCCCTATTTAGAAGAGGTTTTCACTGATGCGATAAGTTGTTGAACCTTTGGCCGGTTTGATGGGGTCGCTGTTATGCAGTAAGCGTCCGCCGAGGGCCGCCTTGATAGTCGGTTGAGGTTAGCTGCAGTTTGCGGGCCGCGTCATCGCGTGGACGCAAACGAGTGGTAAACGTCATGGCCTATCAGCGCGTCGAGATCCTCACGGGATTGGGGCGCCGTCGGAACTACACGTCGGCGGAAAAGAGGCGGATTGTGGAAGAGGCATTCCGTCCCGGCATCATCGTGAAGGACATAGCCCGGCGGCTCGGGATCCATGAGAGCCTGCTGTATCGTTGGTGCCGGTTGATGAAGGCAGCCTCTCCGACAGGCGGCCTGGCGGCGAGTTCCCGAAGCAGGATGACGACGTTCTCATTCCGCTGGAGCACACCGAGGCCGCCGCTGCGCGCGATGACGCTGACGTGGGCGAGGATCGCCGGCTCGGCGTCGACGTCGCGCGCTTCGGCACCGACCGGACCGTATTCACCCTGCGCAGCGGTGCGCGGGTCGAGTACGTCGAGGTCCAGGCCAAGAAAGACACCATGGAGGTCGCGGCGCGCGCCAAGGTGCTCGCCGAGCGCCTGAACGCCAGCGCCGTCTACGTCGACGTGATCGGCGTCGGCGCCGGCGTGGTCGACAAGCTCAAGCTAGACGGCGTCGAGGTCGTGGCGGTCAACGCCGCCGAGGTGGCGCCCAACCGGAGCGCCAACAAGGACGACGCCCAGGGCCGGATCATGCGCGACTATCTCTGGATCGAGATGGCGCGGTGGCTGCGCGAGGACGAGCCGGCCTTCCTGATCGACAAGGACCTCGCCGAGGACCTGGCCGGCGAGCCGGCGTCCGTGAAGTACGGCATCGACGGCAAGGGCTACCTGACCGTCGAGATGAAGGACCAGATGCGCAAGCGCCTCGGCCGGTCACCTGACTTGGCCGACAGCCTGGCGCTGACCTTCGCCCCGAAGCTCGGCTTCGGCATCCTGGACTACTACCGACAAATGTTCGAGGAGCGCGAGCAGGCCAAGGCCGACCGCGCCGATCAGGTGATGAACCAGGAGATCCCGCAGGTCTCCTGATCTTCTGGAGCTGGGGGAATCAATGCCTTTCATGCGTACTCTGCGCGGGACTTGGTCAGTTTCGTCGGCGGATAGCGGCCACGGCGGTTTGCTGTGGACTACGCTGAGGCGTTTTGGCGGATGAGATCGGGGAGCCAGGGCACGCGGTCGGCGTCCGGGATATTTAGCCGGGCCCCGAGGTAGTCCCAGAACGAGATGGCGAGCTTGGAGCAGGTTTTCAGCAGGCTGAGAAAGGTGTCCCGCGCCTGCTTGCCGGCCGCGGAGCGGGTCTCGCCGGAGATCCTGCGTTTGGTGACGAAGCTGCGGACATCGTTCTCCGAGCCGTTGGTGTGCAGCGGGATATCTGGCCGGTCGAGGACAAGCAGCAGCTCGTCCTTGTTGGCAAGGGTCCGGGCGACGGCCTCATCGAGTTCGGCAAAGCCGGTGACCCGGGTGAAGATCCGATCGAAGCGCCGCCTCAACGCCGTTCGGCGGATGGCGTTCGGGTCGTCCTTGTAGAGTTTGAGATCGGCGTAGAACCACCAGACCAGCTGGCGCTGCAGCGCGACCTGGCGCTGCTGCTCGTTGGTCACGCAGACGATCCGGCGGAGATGGCGCTCGGCGTGGATCCAACACAAGGCGTGCTGGAAAACGTCGAACTGACCGGCATCATCGGAGATGATCACGGTGTCGGTCAGCAGGCCGCGGGCGACGATGGCTCCGACCATGGCCGCCTCGGTGACCCGCCGACGATGACCGGCGCCGAAGCCGAAGCTGTCCAGCTGGGCCTGCCACGCCGCATCGTCGGCAAAGCTCCGGGGTCCGGCGGCGAGCAGAGCGGCGACGATGCTTTCCGGCACGCCGTGTTCGACCAGGTAGGCCAGCGCCGTGGCATTGATCACGTAGTCGGGATGGCCGGCACGGAGTAGGTCGAGGAAGTTCAGTCGGCTCTTCGACGGCCGGGTAGCGAACCAGGCGAAGCGGTCATTGCCAATGTGCGTCGTGTACTCGTTGGCCCCAGCGTGGCGGGCGCCGGTATCATCGACCGTCACCCAGGCGGCAGTTGCCAGCCCGGCCTCCAGGATGGCGTCCTTCTCGGCATGGAAAGCATCCTTGTTGGCCGTCAGGAGGGTGATAATCTGACCCTTGGAAATGCGCACGCCCAGGCCTCTCAGCTGGGCGCGCAGGCGCTCCACCGTCACCTGCCCCTGGACGTGCTGCATCAGCACGAAGCGCACGATCCCGGGGCCAAAGTGGCCGCGCACCTCGGGCGGCAGCGGTGCGATGATCTCCTGGCCGTCCGGTGTCACCCAGCGCTCGCGGCGGAAGCGGATGACCTGCGGCGCCAGGATCAGATCCTGCACGGTGAAGGGCTCGAAGCCGCGCCGGCGCGAGCCCGCCGGGGCCTCGATGACAAGGGTGCGCTCCGTGGTCACCGGCGGGGTGCGCCGGCCACTCTGCCGGTTGCGCCGCTGCCGGCGCGCCTCCTTGGTCCTGGCCCGCCTGTCCGGCTCTGTCGCCTTGTCCATGCCGCCCGGTGCCAGCTTCGGTTTCTTCGGTAGATCCTTCAGCTGGGCGTTCTCTGCCCGCAGCTGCTGGTTCTCCTCTTCCAATGTCGATACGCGAACCAGCAGCTCGACCACCAGCTTCTTCAGCTCGGCGAGAGACAGGGCGTCCAAGTCTGGAAGCGGCGCTACGGACATGGCTTAGACAACCATGTCCACCCTCATCATGGGAAGCCCTCACATCACCTCGACACACCCGCCGACCGGGGAAACTGACCAAGTCCCTCTGCGCGCGCCTGCCGGCGGCGTGTCCACTCTTCAATTGGCGAACGGCAAGACGATCTCCCCGGACGGTTCCGGCTTCGTCCGGGTGCCGTCCGACCTGGTCGATGATCTGGTCGGCGCCGGCTACACGCTGTCGGAGACGCACCCGCGCCTGGTGCCGGTCACCACCCGCTGCGGGATGGCCTACATCAACCAGTCCTCGGGCACGCAGCAGACCGTCACGTACCGCCAGCGGTACACCACGGTCAAGCACAGCCGCGCCGCCGGCCTGCGCCTGGTCTACTCAAACACCGAGCTGACCGCGACCGGCGAGTTCGACGGCCCGGCCGCCTACACGCTGAAGGCCTCGGTCGAGATCGGCGGCACGCTGTTCCCGGTGTGGTTCGGCGGCAAGCGCGAGGTTCTGGTCGAGCGCGGCGCCTTCGTGATCTCCGATCCGGTCGGCGTCTCGCTGCCGGCCGGCTCCGAGTTCTACGTCCGCTCCCGCCCCAGCGCCGGCACCCTGGGCGAGAAGTGGCCCACCGGCGACGCGCTGGTCTCCGCCTACGGCGAGTCCTTCACCGCCGGCGACGTCGTCGACAGCGGCACGCTCGGCAGCAGCACCGCCCAGGGCTTCGGCCCGGTCGCGATCCTCGGCATGGTGCAGAGCACCGCGCCGTCCTGCGTGATCATCGGCTCCAGCTCGGCCGCCGGCCAGGGCGACACCGCGAACACCTTCGACCGCGACCTCGGCTACCTGTCGCGCATGCTGTCGTCCAACACCGGCTACTTCCGCCTGGTGCGCGCCTCGCAGACCGCGGAGCACTGGCTCCAGGACAGCCGGCGCCGGATGGCGCTGATCGGCGCCATTCAGCCGACCCACGCGATCTTCCAGCTCGGCACCAACGACGTCAGCAACGGCGCCTCGTTCGAGGTCGTGCAGGACCGCCTCGGCCAGTGCTTCTCGCAGCTCGCCGGCATGGGCATCCGCGTGATCGGCACGACCTTCACGCCCTGGACGTCCAGCACGGACACCTTCGCGACGGTCGAGAACCAGACCAAGACCGCCTCCAACGCGGTGCGTATCAAGGTCAACAACTGGCTGCGCACCGTTCCGGCCCCGCTCTCCGGCGTGCTGGAGATCGCGGACCACGTCGAGACGGCGCGGGACAGTGGCCTGTGGAAGGCCGACGGCACCGCGCAGAAGTGGACCCCGGACGGGCTGCACCTCAGCCAGTTCGGCCACGAATACGTGGCGGCCAAGATCGCCCCCGATCTGGCGCACTTTACCCTGTAAGGACTGACCCATGGCCCCTCACGACGGAAAGATTGACCCGATCCAGCCCGGCTTCATCCGGAATGTGATCGCGGGTGTCCGCACCGTCGTGTCGGGCGTCAATCCGAACAACTGGTTTGGCCCCTCCCAGCCGATGGCGCCCCAGGCGCCGGAGAGCGTGAAGGGCCGGGCCTTCGACTACCAGCCGGGCTGGAACCTCCACACCCGGCCCCGGCAGGACGAGGCTGTCACCTTCGAGCACCTGCGGGCGCTCGCCGACAGCTACGACCTGCTGCGCTTGGTGATCGAGACCCGCAAGGACCAGGTCTCCAAGCTCGACTGGACGATCCAGCCGCGCCGCAAGACCGGCTCGGCCGACCGGCCGAAGTCGGACGAGCGGGTGGACGAGATCACCCGGCTGCTGCGCCGTCCTGACGGGATCAACTCCTGGCAGAACTGGCTGCGGATGCTGATGGAGGATTGCTTCGTCCTCGACGCGGCGACGATCTACCCCCGGTTCAACCACGACGGCCACCTCCATGTGATCGAGGTGATCGACGGCGCCACCATCAAGCGGGTGCTTGATGAGTCCGGCCGCACGCCGATGCCGCCGGATCCGGCTTTCCAGCAGATCCTGAAGGGTCTGCCGGCGGTGAACTACACCGTCGATGAACTGCTCTACTGCGTGCGGAACCCCCGTCCTCATAAGGTTTACGGGTTCTCGCCGGTCGAGCAGATAATAATGACCGTTAATATGGCGCTTCGCCGACAGGCTGCACAGTTGCAGTATTACAGCGAGGGCAATATTCCGGAGGCCATTATTGGTGTCCCGGAGACTTGGACGCCTCAGCAGATCAGCGAGTTCCAGAATTACTGGGACGCTATGCTTGAAGGTAACACGGCGGAGCGCCGTCATGCCAAGTTTATTCCTGGCGGCCTGACCTTCCAGCAGACGCGCGAGCCGATGCTGACCGACACGTTCGACGAATGGCTCGCCCGAGTCGTTTGCTATGCGTTCTCGGTTCCTCCGCTTCCGTTCATCCAGCAGCAGAACCGCGCCACCGCCGAGTCCGCCAAAGAGGCGGCGCTCTCCGAGGGCCTGGCGCCGCTGATGAACTGGATCAAGGATATTGTCGACCTGCTGATCGAGCGGTTCTGGAACTACCCGGACCTCGAGTTCTGCTGGGGCGACCACAAGGAGGTCGATCCGGCCTCGATGGCCTCGATCAACTCCACATACGTCCGCATGGGCATCAAGTCGATCGACGAGGCCCGCGCCGAGCTGGGCCTCGACCCGCTCGGCATGGAGCACGCGATCTTCACCGGCAACGGCGCGCTGCTGATCAAGGAGCTGGCGGACGACGACTTCCGCCACGCCATGATGGGCATCCAGACCGGGCCGGACGGCAAGCCGATCCTGCCGGGCCAGCAACCTGGTATGCCGGGCCAGCAGGGCATGATGCCCGGTCAGCCGGGCGGTCCCGGGATGCCGATGGGCGACGACGGCTCGTGGATGCCGGACTTCCGCGCGGCCCTCAAGCCGCAGTGGGTTCCCGACTTCCGCCAGGCGCTCACGCCCGAATGGCTCCAGGGGATCCGGGAGGCGCTGCTCGCCGGCGCCCAGCAGCAGGGCGGCGACGTCCAGCCGGACATCCGGGGTGCGCTGGGCCTCGGCGATCGCGAGACGCCGAACATCCGGGGCGCCCTGGGGGTGCCGGAGCGCACCGCGGACGGCATGCCGGACTTCCACTCGATCCTGGGCGGCGCCGGCGGCTCCTACACCTCGGACGAGTCGATGGCCGCGATGAACGTCCGGTCGGCCGATCCGACCTCCAAGGACGACGAGCGCCGCAACGTGGTGCTCGACCTGGACGGCGACGAGGGTGCCGTTGACGGCAACCTGTCGGACAATCTCGACGACCCGATGAAGGAGGTTGAGAAGTTCGACCGCCCTTTCGTGGGTTCGGGTTCGCCGCCGACATTCGGGCAGCTCTACAAAAGAGACGGTAGAGCGGGCCGCGATGCCGACGGCGACGGGCTGGTGAACGAGCGCGAGCGGCCATCGCCGGTCACGCCGGCACGCCCCGTCCGCGGAAGCAGATGGGCGAGACGCCGACCAAGATCGTAGAGACCGCGGCGGCCGCCACCGCCGGCGTGACAGCGGCGGCAACGATGGTGGCCCGCTCGTTGATGCGCTCTCCCCGCCCGGCGATCCGGGCGGCCGGCATGGCGACGGCCGGCGTCGCGGCACTGACCGGTGCCACGACCGCCGGCCTCGCCACCACGTTTGCCGCCAACGACCTCGCCTACCAGCGGCGCATGGAGGAGGCGGGGCGGAAGTTCGGCTTCACCCCGAAGACGCGCGGTGAGCGGATCCAGCGGGAGATCGCCGACACCCGCAAGAAGCTCCGCAGCGAACGGGCGAACTACGACCGCCCGATCGACGGCAAGCCGATCGAGGAAGCCGGCCTGCCGAAGTTCGAGCAGGTCAGCAGCTTCGCCAAGGCGACGCAGGCGGCGTTCCCGGAAGGGACGCAGTTCACGGTCAAGGTCCGGCGCCAGAGCATCCCGGAGATCGACGCCAAGGGCGAGGAGATCGTCATTGATCACTCGGTTGTCGAGACGCGCTTCGTCAAGGGCGGCATGACCGGGCGCAACGCCCGGAGCTTCCTGCGCGACCCGAACGGGGATCTGGTGGTCAGCCACGACGCCTTCGTGATCCAGGGCGACGGCCAGGGCGGCGGCATCGGCCGCCAAGTCCTGAAAGCGCAGTTCGACGAGTACGAGAAGATGGGCGTGGCCAGGGTGGCAGTTCACGCCAACATCGACGTCGGTGGCTACGCCTGGGCACGGTTCGGCTTCGTGCCGACCCAGAAGTCCTGGGACTCGATGCGGAAGTCGCTCAAGGCGACGATCAGCCTCTCGCAGTACGAGCCGATCGACAACCCGAAGACCGACGAGGAGCGCGACTACAACGCTCAGGTCAAGCGGGCACGCGAGCTGCTGGACAACGGGCCGGTCAAGCTGTCGGACTGGCACAAGCGCCGGGTCATGAAGATGCTCAACGATCCTGACCCGAAGGCGATCTGGAAGGTCGCGGACGCCCGGATCGGCGGCCGCAACATCGGCAAGGAACTGCTGATGAACACTTACTGGAACGGCGAGATCAGGCTCGCCGATCCCGACGCCATGGCACGTTTCAACCACTACACCGGCCGATCAAAATGACGATCATCTTCGACGGCCCGCCCGGCACCAGGCTCGGGGAGGGCGAAACCGACGGCATGCACGAGCTGCTGGCGGACGACGACCTCCCGACCTACGAGCTGCCGGACGAGCCGGACGAGGACGAGCTGGTGGAGCTTGCCAAGGCAGCCGGCCCGACCCTGTCGGCGGCCGACGCCGCCGAGCGCAAGGTGGCGGATCGGATCTACACGGCACTCCGGGCAGCGGTCGCCGCGGCCGACGGCATCGTGGACGCCGCCCACAGCGCGCACAGCCCCGACGCCGCGGCGTCCGGCCTCAAGCGGTCGGGTCTCGCCCGGCTGTACGGCCTGGCGATCGACCGCCTGCTCCCCGTCATGGAAGCGGGCGGTCGCGCCGCGATCGACGGCGCCGACGTGCTGGAGAAGGCCGAGCCGGCGCGGCTCAAGGTCGATCTCAGCCAGCGCAACGGCAAGATAGCTTCCTTCCTGGAAACCTCCCGGATGGACAAGATCCGGGAGATCACCGCCGAGCAGGAACAGCTCGTCCGCGACGTGGTGACGACCGGCATGGCGGCGGGCCACCCCCCGGCCAAGATCGCCTCTCTGCTGAGAGAACACATCGGCCTGACGCCCTACCAGACGCAGCAGGTCCAGAACTACCGCGCCGATTTGGAAGGAGTCGTCCAGATGGTATCACGCCATGAGGGGCTCGAATTGCCAGTTGCCGATGGGAAGCTGATACATTGGCTTCTCGTTGGAAGGCATCATTCAAGTCGGTCGTTGGTAGCCGTTGGGGAAGCGACAGCGGCAGTGAAAATTCCAGACCTTTTGTGTTTGTGCGCTTAAGAAATCCTTATCGTTATCGACTTTGTATCCAAGCCGATCAGCTACAATGAAGAAATTTTCCGGCGGCATTGATGCCATAGAATTCGTTCGTCGCGCGAGTGCCGGTAGCAACATCGAGTATTCATCATGAGTCTCTTTGCAGAGAGACTCGATGATCTTACTTAGAATTCGTTTGTCGCCAGTCACTTGATAAGTCAAACCGGCAGCTTCTGCAAGGTGTCTGTAGGTTGCGATGCTCCGCCTACGCGCAGCGTTTTCTAAGACATTTCTGGCAGCTTCGACTTGTTTTTCATAAGACTTCCTTATGAGAAGCAACGATTTGTGAGGAATCAATCTTTCCCCACCATGTTCAATGACGGGGACTTTATTTAATGCTACTACCTTTTCGACGATCGCCTCCGTAACGTCACACGAAACAACGGCTGCCCTGATTGGAACCAGGGATAGATCAGAGTAGTTCAGCCATGCTTCAGGTGCGCCGTGAACTGTTTCACGTTCGATCATATTTGCTTCCATATTTAAGGTGACTAGGGACCAAACGGCAGCACTATGCCTTGCCGTCACACAAAAGATGTCCAGGTGAACCCCAGCCATCAACTGGCAGGTTAGGTCTGGCCGAAAAAAGTCATAAGTGTTAATCGGTACGTTTGAGAGAGGAATGAAAAGCGTTAATACTACGCGAAAATTTATTTTAAATTCGATGAGCTATTGCCATATCCTTGTGGCGCATAACACAAATGGCGCTAATTGATTTTTCATATTAAGTGCATATAAATTATTATAGTTTCTTGCCTTCCCGAAAACCTACGTTTTTGACAGGTGGCGTAGGGGAGGAACAACAACAGCAGCTACTCTGAACGAACGCCTTGCCAAAAACCTCTTTCAAAATCAAACTTCTCAAAACGGACCGTGAGAGGTTTTTGGGATCATGCTGATCGGCTACGCACGGGTGTCCACAACGGACCAGAACTCGGACCTCCAGATCGACGCCTTACTGAAGGCCGACGTTGACCGGCGGCACATCTTCGAGGATCGGATGAGCGGCATACGTGCGGACCGTCCCAAGCTAAATGAGGTATTGGAGTATCTGGCAGAGGGCGACGTGCTGGTGGTCTGGAAGCTGGATCGCTTGGCCCGCTCCTTACCGCACCTGATCGAGATTGTCGCCGGTCTCGACCGGCGCGGCATCGGTTTCCGGTCGCTGACAGAGAGCATCGACACGACCACCGCCGGTGGGCGACTGACCTTCCACATCTTCGGCGCCCTCGCCCAGTTCGAGCGCGACATCATCCGAGAGCGCACAGTAGCTGGGCTTGAGGCCGCCGCTGCGCGGGGGCGGAAAGGTGGAAGGCCTAAGGCGATGAGCGAGGCCAAAATCGAGGCGGCGCGGCGGCTTCTCGCCGGCGGTATGCCGATCAAGGATGTCGCCACGACGCTGGAGGTGGGGATCAGCACGCTTTATCGTTATGGCTTGGCTGGTACTGCCGTCGCCCCGCAAGCTGCGCGAGAGATGCCCGACTTGTAATGCCTTTTACTGTCGCACCTTTTGGTTGTGTAAATGTGTGCAGTCCTCGCCTATGCACCCCCCCCCCGGCGCTCCGGATTGAGGAACCGATTTTACAGAAGGCGCATACCCCGTCTCGGAAACCGATCATAAAAAAATCGGTGGATTTTCGGCTGTAACCATAAGCTGTAAACCGAGAGTTAAACCAATCCAGGGTCAGTCAAGCTTATCCAATCGAGATAATACCTCGATCCAAGCTTACGGAAAGAAATGCAAATGTGTTACAAGGCGCGTAGCCGACATTTTTGTCCACTTAGTTGATAAAAGCCTCATAGTTGAGGTGCCTTTGGGATCTAAGGAGTACGCATGAGTCTTCTTCAGCGTCTTATGCTGCTCATTCTACTACTCATCATTCTTGTCCTGGGCGTCGAAACCGTCAATAGCATTTACTTGAAGAACGAGCGTGTGGCTGCCGTCCACAACCAAGCGGAACGGCTTGCCGGGCTGGTTGACGACGAGCACGCCAGAACGTTCGAGGGGATGCACCAGCTTCTCAGCACCTGGGCCGAGTCCCCAGTCCTGCGCACGCGGGATATGGCGGGGTGTCAGGAGATGGCCGAACGGCTCCGCGTGAAATATCCCACCTATCTGGTCCTCGGTGCGACCGATGAAGCGGGCTTGGTTCAATGCGCCACTTCGCCCACCGCGCTCGGCCTGCCGATCGGCGATCGTCTCCATATCCGTCTTGCCAGGGAGGCCGGCGGCTTTGCGGTCGGGGAGTACATCCGCAGCCGGAACCACGACCGACCAGCCTTGTCCTTTGCGTTGCCCTATCACGACCAGACGGGTGCCTTGGCCGGCTTCATCACCGCGCTGGTCGATCTGAGCTGGCTGGAGGATTTTCTGGTCAACAAGCTGCTGCCTCCTGGTGCCTCTATCACCATTGCCGACCAACAGGGAACCGTGCTCGCCCGCGTTCCTGAGGTGCCCGGCGTGGTCGGCAAGCCCCTGCCTGAAGCCTATCGGCCGCTGCTGGAAGCGGCAGACGGCGGCAGCGTAGAACTGACCGGCCTCGATGGTGTCGTGCGGGTGCAGGGCTATGCCCCGCCAGCCGTGGGTACGCGGGGATTGTTCATCATGGCCGGCCTTGACAAGGCCGCAGCCCTGGCGCCGATCCATGCGACCCTGTGGCGCTCCCTGGGCATCCTCGGCGCTGCCACACTGCTGGCGCTGATTGCTCTATGGTGGGGTGCACGGCGCTATTTACGTGATCCCGTGCGGGCTCTGGTGGCCGCGACCGAACGCTGGCGCGCTGGCGACTACGCAGCCCGGGCAAACCTCGGAAGCGGCAGCTCGGAGTTGGTCGCGCTTGGAAACGCCTTCGACGCCATGGCCGAGAGCCTGGAGGCCTATAATCGAGCGCGCGAGGAAGCCCATGTGGCGACACGCAAGGTTGCCGAGGTGTTCAACTGCATGACCGACAGCGTGTTCGAGGTTGACCGCGACTGGCGCATCACCTTCATGAACGAGCGCGCCCGGCACGACGTCGCGCGGGGCAGGATCAGGTCGGCCTGAACCTTTGGGAGACTTACCCAGAAGGTGTGAACACCCAGATGTGGGCCGGTTATCACCAAGCCATGGCCGAGCGGGTGCCGATCGAGGTCGAGGACTACTACCCGCCGCACCGGCGATGGTACCGGTTCCGCGCCTTCCCATCGCGCGAGGGCTTGGCCTTCTATGGCCAGGACGTCACCGCGCAGCGGACGCTCCAGGAGAACTTGGAGCGTCAGCGAATGTTGCTGGAGACCATCATCGAGAGCGCGCCTGATCCGATCTTCGCCAAGGACCGGGAGGGGCGGTGCATCACCCTGAACTCGGCAGCCGCCCGCGTTCTCGGTTATGCGCGCCACGCCGTCATTGGGCTCACCGAAACCGATATGTTTCCCCCGGAGATCGCCGCCGCGATGCGGGACCAGGAAACGCGCATCATGGAGGCCGGCGTGACCGAGGTTCTGGAGGAAATCATCACGGACCGGCACCGCGGCGAGCACCGGGTGTTCCTGACCACCAAGACGCCGCTGCGCGATCCGGCCGGCGCCATCGTCGGGATCATCGGCGTCGCCCGCGACATCACCGAGCGCAAAGCCCGGGAGGAGGCACTACGCCGGGCCAAGGAAGAGGCGGAGCGCGCCAACCTCGCCAAGTCCAAGTTCCTGGCGGCGGCCAGCCACGACCTGCGCCAGCCCCTTCAGTCGCTGATCCTGTTTGCCGGTGTGCTCAAGGGCTACGTTCAGGGCCCAAGAGGCGAGCAGGCGCTGAAGCAGTTGGAGAACGGGCTTGGCGCCCTGAAGGCACTGTTGGATAGCCTCCTTGATGTATCCCAACTGGACGCCGGCATTGTAAAGCCGGAGATCACCGATTTCCCGGTCTCAGGGGTGCTTGACGGGATCGCCGCCAGCTACGCCCCGGTCGCATCGGCTAAGGGGCTGGGCTGGCAGCTCGAGTCCTGCACCGATGGGGTTCGCAGCGATACGACACTGCTCGGACGCATGCTCCGAAACCTGGTCGAGAATGCGATCCGCTATACCACGACCGGACACATTCGGATTATCTGCCATCGGATCGAGGATCGGCTGCGGATCGAGGTCGAGGATACCGGCATCGGTATTCCTCCCGAACAGTTGGACCATATCTTCGAGGAGTTCCACCAAGTGGGCAACCATGCGCGCGATCGGCGTCAGGGCCTTGGTCTTGGCCTGGCGATCGTCCGACGCATCGCGGATCTGCTGGGGCACCGGGTTGAGGTGCGCTCGCGGCCCAGAGAAGGCTCCACCTTCAGCATCGAACTGCCGCTCGCTATGATGGGGGCGGCAGGACTACCGGTCCCGAGGGACGCAGGCTCGGACCAGAACGGCCAGGGCCGGCTGGTCGTGGTGATCGACGATGACGCCCTGGTGCTGGAGAGCCTGGAAGTGATCCTGACGGAGTGGGGCTACCAGGCGATTGCCGCCGTCAGCGCCGAGGAGGCCGTTGCTCAGGTCCGGAAGTTCGGACGCCGGCCCGACATCGTGATGGCCGACTACCGGCTGCAGGATGGGCGCACCGGTACCGAGGCCATTCTCGCCATTCGCGCCCTCTTTAACTATCCCATTCCCGGCCTGATCCTGACCGGGGAAACGGATCCGAAGTTCCTGCGCGAGTGCACCGGGCACGACGTTGGCATCGCGCACAAGCCGGTGATGCCGTCGCAGCTCGGCCGCGCGCTCGAACAACAGCTCAATGCCGCGGCATGAGTCCCCGAAGGTCAGCTCGGCGGCACGATGAAGCAGAGGATGAAAATGAGCCAGAAGCCGAGTAAGCCCATGACTGAAGCAGCTCCTCTGCAGATTCCCCAGGGTGCTCCGGATCGGAAATCCGGCTTCGCCGCGGTGCAAACCCCATCTCAGAAATCGATCATGACAACTGGAAATTTTTCGTCTGCAGCTATAGGTTAGGGTACGCTTGATCGGTGCTCAGGTGCGAGTCTGCCGCTTGCTACCTCTGCAGCACTACTCAATTCGCCGCCTGTGTATAATGGCAGGTCAGATGATGTTTCATCGCGATTTCAACTTGAGCAGAGGCTCGCGACGTATGGCTTATGACATTGAGCGGTGCTCAGGTACTCAAAAAGGAAGATACCAGATACATTGGTTTGTACGTGGGGCAAGGGCAATCGTCGCACCAAGATGACGAGCCGCGCCTCTCTGAACGTCTCTCTCATCTTTGGGTTCAGCCGCTTGCTGGACGGCGCCGCTGCCTCCGAACAGGTGAACGGCGGATGAGCGGCACGTCCACGGAGAAGCCCCCGTATGCCCACTTCTTCACGGAGAGCAGCGAGGTGGGCGCGCTGATGCGAGCGCATGACTGGTCTTCCTCATCGCTTGGGCTTCCCGAGGGCTGGGCCATACCTCTGCGCACGCTGGTCGCCGTTATGCTGGGCTCGCACCAGCCCATGTTCGTGGTCTGGGGGCCGGCACGCACTCTGATCTACAACGACGCCTATGCCGAGATCCTCGGGCGGAAGCACCCCGAAGCGCTCGGCCGTTCGTTCCTCGATGTCTGGTCCGAGATCCGGGACGATCTCATGCCCATCGTGGAGGAGACTTACGCGGGCAGGGCTCTTCACATGGACGACATTATGCTCGTCATGCACCGCAAGGGCTACCCGGAGGAAACCCACTTCGCCTTCTCCTACACGCCCGTACGCGATGAGGATGGCGCGGTCGCTGGTCTGTTCTGCGCTTGCACCGAGACCACAGAGGAGTTCCACGCCAAGCGCCGGCTCGCGGCCGAGGGGGAGCGCCTGCGCGACCTGTTCCGCCAGGCGCCCGGGTTCTTCTATGTCTGGCGCGGTCCCGAGCACGTTTACGAGATGGCCAACGACGCCTACTTACAACTCGTCGGCCACCGCGACATCATTGGCAAGCCGGTTCGTGAGGCCCTGCCCGAGATCGAGGGTCAGGGCTTCTTCGAGTGGGCGGACCAAGCCTTTGCGACCGGCGAACCCTATGTCGGCCGCGGCGTGCCGGCCAAACTTCAGCGCCACCCCGGAGCCCCCCTGGAAGAGCGTTTCGTCACCTTTGTCTTCCAGCCGATCCGCGGTCCCGACGGACAGGTGACTGGGCTCTTCGTTCAGGGCAGCGACGTCACCGAGGAGAAGAGGGCTGAGGCGGCGCTGCGCGCCAGCGAGGAGCGCCTCCGGGCCGCACTGGAGATCAAGACGGTTGGAGCCATCTACCTCGACATGCAGGGCCGCATCACCGATGCCAACGATGCCTTCCTTGCGATGGCCGGCTATAGCCGTGAGGACCTGAACTCAGGTCTTCTGAGCTGGCAGCGGCTGACCCCGCCGGAATGGATGGAGATCTCCGAGAGGGCCGTCGCGGAGCTGAATGAGACTGGGCAGACGACGCCGTACGAGAAGGAGTACATCCGCAAAGACGGCTCAAGCTGGTGGGCGCTGTTTGCGGCGAAGATGCTCGGGGATGGCACTTGCTTCGAGTTCGTCGTGGACATCACTCAGGCCAAGCGGGCCGAAGAGGCTCTGCGGGAGCTTAACGCCACTTTGGAAAAACGCGTCGCTGAGCGTACAGCCGACCGGAACCGCATGTGGCGGCTCTCCACCGACATTATGGTCGTACACCGTCTCGATTCGACGATCACGGCGGTCAATCCGGCTTGGGAGTGTGTACTGGGCTGGCCGGAGGAGGAACTGCTGGGGAGGGCATGTCTTGACCTCATCCATCCGGCCGACCGGGAGGCGACCCTTGCGGAAAACCGCCGACTGGCGGCGGGGCGCACCACGCGACGGTTCCTGAACCGCTTCCGGCACAAGGACGGCTCGTACCGCTGGATCTCGTGGACAGCGGTGCCGGACGGAGACCTCGTTCACGCAGTAGGCCGCGATGTCACAGCCGAGAAGGAACACGAGGCGGCCTTGCACGAGGCCGAGAACCAGCTTCGGCAGGCGCAGAAGCTTGAGGCGGTGGGCCAACTCACGGGCGGGGTGGCGCACGACTTCAACAACCTGCTGCAGGCGTTGGGCGGGTGCCTGACCATGATCGGCCGGCGCACCGACGATCCGAAAGTTCGGCCATTGCTGGACGCGGGGCAGCAGGCGGTCGACCGCGGGGCCAAGCTGGTGCAGCAGCTTATGGCTTTTGCCCGGCCGGAGGGCTTGCGTCCGGAGACGATCGACCTGCGTGATCGAGTGCTTGCCATGTCGGGGCTTCTGGAACGCGCTCTGCGCGCCGACATCCGCCTCGTGACCAGGTTTGCGGCCGACCTCTGGCCTATTGAGGCGGACCCGACCCAGTTCGAGCTTGCCCTCATCAACCTGGCCGTCAACGCCCGTGACGCCATGCCCGGCGGCGGTGAGTTGACCATCGAGGCGGCCAATGTCACCCTGGCTCCCGACGATCCCACCAGGCTGGAGGGCGACTTCGTGCGGCTTTCGGTGGCGGATACCGGCTGCGGCATGACGCCGGAGGTGCTGACCAAGGCTTTCGACCCGTTCTTCACTACCAAGGAGGTAGGCAGGGGCAGCGGCCTCGGGCTGGCCCAGGTCTACGGGTTGGCGCGTCAGGCCGGCGGGACCGCGTGGGTCGAGAGTGGGTCGTCCCACGGCACCACCGTGCATCTGCTGATGCGGCGCTCG
The DNA here is from genome assembly GCF_008843145.1 of Skermanella pratensis. Classification (GTDB taxonomy): domain Bacteria; phylum Pseudomonadota; class Alphaproteobacteria; order Azospirillales; family Azospirillaceae; genus Skermanella; species Skermanella pratensis. The sequence goes on from NZ_CP030265.1 coordinate 94,576, forward strand.
GTCGCGTCAGTCCGAGCCGCGGAGGAAATGCCTGCGTCAACGCTGGCGGCGCGCCGGAGCGGTTTGGTTCTGCTGGTGGAGGACGACGCCATAGTGGCGTCAACCGTCGCCGCCGCCCTGGAGGAGGCGGGATACCACGTCGTCCAAGTCGCGACGGCTGACGAAGCGTTGCCGCTGTTGGCGGGAGAGGGGCGTATCGACCTACTATTCTCCGATGTCGTGATGCCCGGCCGGCTCAGCGGGGTGGATCTGGCACGCGAGGCCCGCCGCCTCCGGCCCGACCTGCCGGTGGTGCTGACCACCGGCTACAGCGAAGTGGCGACGCAGGCGGAGGGGGTGCGCGTGCTGGCCAAACCTTACCGCATCGACGAACTCGTCCGCCTGCTTGACGCGGCATTGCCTGAGACGGGATGTGCGGCGAAGACGACGTGACAACATTACGGGTATCTTCTGGTGACCGTATGCTGAGGCGCCTCGTCGTCGTGGCTGCTCTTGTGTTATGCCTGACCTTTGGCATGACGACTGTTTCCCTGGCCGCCCCGACCGGGTGCCCGCAGTTCTTCCCACACGACAGCGCGCCGGACCTAGTCAACCCGAAGCTCCGCCCCAAGACCCGGGCGTTGTGCTACTCGGCCTTCGCCGTGCTGCATTCCGGCATCACGCGTACCCCACTCTGGGCGGCCGAGCACCTGACCCGGAAAGGGCTCGACGCGGCAGTGGCTACTGTGCGCAAGGACACCTTCCATGAGGAGACCAAGCTGCCCCTCGGTGAGCGCGCCGATCTCGATGATTACGCGCGTTCCGGCTTCGACCGTGGCCACCTCGCGCCGGCCGCCGATATGCCGAACGATCAGGCGCAGCACGAGAGCTTCTCCCTGGCCAATATCATCCCGCAGGATCCGCAGAGCAACCGCGGCCTGTGGTCGGGCATCGAGTCCGCCGCGCGTGGCCTCGCGCGCAAGTCAGGGGAGTTGTACGTCGTCAGCGGCCCGGGCTTCCAGGGCGCGACCCTGCAGCGCCTGCGCGGACGGGTGCTGGTGCCCACCCACATCTTCAAGGCCGTCTACGATCCCAAGCGCAAACAGGCGGCCGCCTATCTCGTGGAAAATGCCGATGGCGATCAGTGGCGAGGTGTATCGATCGCCGAGCTTCAGCAGATCACCGGGATCGATCCGTTCCCGGGGCTTGCATCGTCGGTCAAGAATCACGCGATGGCTCTGCCGGACCCGAAGCTGCCGGGCAGGCGCCAGAAGCAGACCGAGAGCCCTTGGAACGTGGACACGATCCTGGACAGACTGATGCAGTTTATGCGTTGAGGTAACCGCCATGAACAAGACCATCTCCCCCTTCGCGAACGAAAGCGAGGCGCTCGCAATCGGCGATCTGACGATCGAGAACCGGACGGACCGCGTGTCGCTCCATGGCAGCATCGATCTGACCCGCGACAAGGCCGGGCTCGAACATGCCCGGATCCTGAAGGCGGTGCTCGACGAGGTGGTCCAGGTCCTGGAGAACGAGAAGAGCCTGCCAGATAAGATCGCGCCACCCGATATGCCGGATGAGGTAGCAAACCCATTCCGATAGAGTCGGCTGCGGATAGATGGCAAAACGCCTCGCAGGCGCTGATCGCATCAGACGATCCTCATTTCCGGAGCGGCATTTCACCGACCGATTTGTTGCCTTCCTTTCCTCACCACGACGCGACTTTCAATCCGTGCCGGCGCGGCATCTGTCCAGGGTTGTCACGAAACTGGCTCTGTCGGGACATCGCGGGTTTCATGCTCCGCCAGAACCTCAAAATCTGCTAGGGGACCGAGGCGATCCGTCAGCCATGCTCGCAGATCATTTATCACCATTTGGTTGAACCAAGCGTTCCGGTCCTTCTGGCCGGCTCCGGCAAGCCGATAGCGAACGAGGAATGGGACAAACTCCTTTATATATATACCATTATAGGCGTTTGTCCCATTCCTCTGTCTTGCCTTCCTCGCCGCTTCGTGGCTTTCCCAGAGATCGGGATATGCCCGCGCCATGTCGGCCGCGTTCTCCAGCACCGCGCCGCGTAGCGCCATCTCGTCGAAGCGATCCGGCGCTTCCCAAGGCACCACCTCATGGACCGCAATGGGCAGCGGCAGGTCGGTGGCGATGATGATCTCGCAGGGATCGGCTGCTGTGCGGTTCACGCCGCGGGCGCGGCCGATGGTTTGTATGACTTCGCCCTCGCAAATTGCCCAGCGGATCGCCTCTGCCACTGGGTGCCAGTGCCGGTCCAATGTCACCCCATAGGTCGTGCCATCTGCCATTGCGATGCCGCCGGGTACTTGCTGGTACCACCCGTCCTGATCTGACAATTGGACCGCCTGTCCGGTCAGCGCCGCCGCCATGAACTCCACCTCCTGAGGTCCTGGAAGGGTGCGGCCATAGGTCTGAAGCTGATCGATCGCCTTCCAGCTATCAATGCCCGCCGTAGCGTTGAAGTGCGTCGTCTCCATCGTCGCCGGCAGCCCTATCGCGTTCAAGCGCGCCTCGACCTTCTTCTGCGCGACCAGCAAGACTTGGTTCTTGCCGCGAGCGGCTATACGCGCGAAGCGATGGATTGCTGTCTGGTGATTGGCGGCGGTCGTTTTGTCCTTGGGTCGGCGGCGGTCATCGTCGATCAGCTTGTGCGCCGAAACAGGAGCGCCAACCACCTGCCGCACCGTGACGTGTGGCATGGTGACGGCCGGCGTGCAATTGACCATCACCCAGGGGAAATAGGGCTTGATCAGTTCCTCGCGCATGGTCGCATCCAGGAGCAGCGTCGGCCCATGCCAATCGGTGTGGATGTTGTTGCGGTACAGCAGCCGGACACCGATGATCTCGCCACCGTCCCGGTCGCGATCGACAACGCCGCAATGGATGTTTCCCGTGGCTCCCCGGCCGGCGGCGAACATCTCGACAATGGCATTCCAGGCGGCTTTCGCCTTCTTGCAGAATTGATTGATCTCGCGGGTGGCTTCGGATTGCCTGCGCCGCTTCTGCGGGTCCATTCCCGGGGTGATGCCTGGGTCCACCCGCAACCGCAAGGCCAAGTGGGAAGCCGCTTCAGCGATTTCCTCGGTGATGCCGGCGGCCTCAATCGCCGAACGGGTCAACCACCCCTCACCGTTGCTGCTGATCGCCGACGCCAACCGACGAGCGTAGGTGTTCCAATCGTTGGTGGCTCCGTCATCAACTCGGCCGCCTCTGGCGTGGATATACCGTGTCTCCCGCAGTCCAGCGCAGCTCAGCGTGATGCGAGCCTTGCCAAGACCCATAAGGCCAGCCTGCCAGAAGCTCTCGTCAATGACAACGAGAGAGACGTCGCCGATGAAGCCGAACTTCGGGTGGAACAGGTACTGGTGCGCCATGTAGATGACGTCCGCCTGCTCGGCTTCGCTTTTCTGGGCTTGATATCGGCATCTCTCGAAGAGCGAACACCGAAGCTCGGCTCCGCCGACGACGCGGATGCAGGCGGACTTCTCGATCGCAACGCCTGCATCCTTGCAGTCTTGGACCGCATCGGGGTCTCCGCACATGCGAGGCGCCTTATCGCTATCGGGACCTGACCTCCAACCGGGTACAGGCTGATCACGCCCGCGGATGGCAACGGCTTTCAGGCCCATAGCGCGTGCATCTGATGCGGCTTTCTCGGCCAATTCGACGGTCGGCGTGGCAACGATCACCTTGGAGCCCGGTCTTCCCTGCAGCATGGTATCAGTCAGCGCACGAGTGATCTTCGACTTGCCAATACCGCAGTCGGCCCGTAGAGCTATCTCGGTAGGAGTTCCCCGATAAAGTCCGCGCAGGTTCCCGCCCGGCACCGGCAACCCGGCCTCCCGCAGCGCTCTGGCGAGCAGGTAGTCGTCGTAAAATTTCCAATATGCCAGCGCCTCGCCGAGCATGTGCTCCACGGTCGCTCTGACCCTGGCACGTACGTCGGCGACGTCAGTGACGGGTAACGGATAGGTCGGAGCGGACGCGGTTGCGGACCGCGCATCAGCATGGCCGCGGCTCTCGCGCTCCCAACCAACTATCCTGGTGATCAGAGGGTCGAGGAATTCATCGCTGGCATATCGGGCCACGTCGGCACCACGGTCGGGCCGCTTTGGGGCCTTCTCGATAGCAACGCGGATTCGTGCCTTCAATCCTTCCTGATCCAGATCCGGTCCGAGGAGCCGAACCGCCGACGCGACCGCCCGCTTGATCGGCTGATGGAAGCCATCCAGTCCGTCACCGTCCCCCATGCGGGCGAGATAGCCTTCAACGCCGCCGGTATCGCGATAGCTTCCCGCCCCGTCGGTTTGCCGTTGTCGTGTCCTATCCGGCGGTTGGGGCAGCACAATCGCAACTTCATCCTCCAGTCCTTGGCGGCGCCCAAAGCGGCGAGGTAGCGGATCCACCATACCGTCGAAGATTGGGCCTGCGGTGTAATGGGGCTGCACGGGATTGAACAATGCCGGGTCGATCAGCTTGCAGCCAGCCTCGGCATTGACATGTTCAGCCCACCGGTGCAGCTCCTTGTCGCCTACTGGAAAGGGAAGCCAGAACCAGAATCGGGCATTGAGAGTGTCTGGCTTGAAGCCTTGCGATGCTGTCCATTGCCATGAGCAGCTTACATCGTGGAACTCGGGCGGTAACAACCCAATCAGATACTCGACGGCGTCCTCTGGATCGATGACTGGATCGGTCCCGGCTGGTGCGGGAATGGCGTCGAAATCGATTGCGATCCAGCGGCGGTTAACGGTTCTAAATGGGTCAGACGGACCTTTGGAGCGACGCATGACAGTCGCATATATGTTGTCGCCGATATTTGCTTCCACGTCTTCACGCAACGTGCCACGTATGACGAAGCAATCAGGACGAGATGCCAAGTTCTCCAGCGCGGTCGCCATGTCATTGAAGCTGTTGACAGAGACAACGCGCGGCATGAACCACTTGCCGGCATGGTAAGGGATCGACCTCCGCACGCCCTTTTCGTTGAGAATGAACTGCTTTGCTGCACGACCGGAGCCGGTGCAGATCAGGATTTGGAGGTTGTCAGGCCCATGATCGGCCATAGTTTGCCCCTGCGATGGGACAGCGTAAAGGGATCGGCAAGACCGAATACACCTATAATGAACGCTGTATTTGAGGTTTGATGGTTGGAGCCCGTCACGGCTTACGCCATGACGGGAATTGGCTTTAGAGGCGGCGCCTACTGGATCAGGATTTTGACCGTCCTGATCAGGGCCATCGCGGTAAGGCTGACCTCTACCTACCGGTCACGCGAGAAGAGCACCACCGATCGATTTCATCTTTCGGCCATGCGCGGGTATTCGGACCAAGCTTCACGCCAACTGGAAACCCCTCCTTCTTGATCCATCGAGATAAGGTGACCCGATTGTTGACGATCCCTGCCTTTGCGAGATCATCGAAGCGATAATAAATACTCATTGCACAAATCCTTGTTCTCTCATGTCTTATGGTGGTAATACATATGATAAACCAAGGCTGCAACAAAAAGGTTTATCAATAACTCAATTGAGGTAGATCCTTAACGGAGAAACTAGCTAGTTAACCTTGACAGTTAATTTCCTATACTTGGCTTGGTTAAGTTTTCTTTTGAGTGATCCGCATCGGCAGGAAATTGGCTGTCGAACATCTGACCGAGTCGAGAAAGCTCGGATGAATCGGAGGATCATACCGATAGCAAGGGATCCTTTCACTGAAGTGAATTTAAGACATATTGCATCTATCATGGCGACTCTGCTTGCAGTGCGACCAGGGCGTCCGTCATCGCTGCCGCTGGCCGCGCAGGTCGCACACTATCAGAAGCACCGCATCAAGAAGCTCCGGCAACAGGGCGGAGCCTCAGTTTTGCAACGGGCATGGGATTGCCACGTGCTCGACATATCACAGACCCTGTACTTGGCCGCGCAAGGCCGACGCCAGAGCGGGAGCGCCCGTACAAGGCCGCCGGCTCCGCCATCGAGCACCGCCTTCTTCGCGTCATCTGGCTTCTGTCACTCGGCTTCACCGCCAAGCTGATGACTGACGTCATCTGCCTCACGCCGCGCTGGCTCCAGCGAGTTGGGCGGCCGGTACAATCGACCCGGTCTGGACGGGTTGGCGATCGCCGCCACTTCATGAAAGACGCAAGACCAGCGTTCAACTGAGACCGCTGATTTGCTTTCCACTTGGCTACACGTCAAGCGACGGACTAGCCAAATTCAGGATGTGCTGCGCCCACGCTTCCAATGCGTCGCGTTTGGACGCGCTGTGATCCGCCCGCGCATACCGGGAGGTGACGCCAGCAATGGCGCGTTCGCTATGGTTCAGCACGCGCGCGATCGTCTCGCCGCTGACGCCCAGCTCGCCCATACCTGTCGCGGCCGTGCGCCGAAGATCATGCAGCGTCCACCCGGTAACGCCCGTAATTCGGTCAATGGCGCCCTTCGGCTTCTGGAGGTTTGTGTAGCAGCAGCCGCTGCCCCTGGCGGAAAACACGTAATCAACACCAGGAAAGCGCGGCACCTCGCCCAGCACCTCCCGTGCGACAGTTGAGAGCGGGATCGGGTGCGCGACACCGTTCTTGGACCGATCGGCTGGAAGCGTCCAGACCTCCTTCTGGAAGTCGATTTCCGACCACCGCATCTCTCTGACCTCGTCACGTCGGGCAGCGGTCAAGATCAGCAGCTTGAACAACGGACCTGCAGGATAGCCAAGCCCATCGATGGCGTTCCAGACGGCGCGGAACTCATTATTGGTGAGGACCCGGTCCCGGGCCTTTTCTTTGGTCTGGCGGCGCAGCCCGGCCGCCGGATTGATCTCGATGATTTCCCGCCCGACCGCCCAGACCAGCAAGGCGTGGGTCGCGGCCTGGACGCGGTTGGCCTGGACAGGCTTACCGGCGTCGATGATCCCGTCGATCAGGTCGCGTATGTCGCGCCGCGTCACCGTGGTGATGTCACGGTCACCCAATGTCGGCACCAGATACAGCCGGAACAGCCGCTCAACCTCTTCAGGCCGGCGAGTATTCCGCTGCGCGTGCCGCTCGACATATTCAGCCGCAACCGAGGCAACGGTGTCCGGTGGCCGTACCTGAGCCGCTGTGGAGTCTCTGAGCTTTGCGGCGGCCTTCTCGGCCACCGGATCAATGCCGCGCTCGACCTTTTGCAGCGCATCACCAGCCGCTTGGCGCGCTTCAGCCAGAGGCAACATGGGAAAAGTACCCAACGTCATCCGCCTTTTCGGTCCTCCGCCGGACATGCGATACATAAGGACCCAAGACCGCGTACCCTTGTCGGTGATGCGGATGCCGAATCCGGGAAGCGATGAGTCCCACCACTCATCCCGGCCGGCCGCAGGAGGCTTGAGTGTCTCGACCGTCCGCGCGGTCAGTTTGATGGTTGGCATGACGTGAAACCTGACCTTCGGGTACCAATCGGGTACCAAAAACTGAGTTGCTCGGGCGTTATCCCCGGTACCCCAATGTAACACGGAAGTGGTGAAATCAATATTAAAACAGGGTCCTACAGCCTCTGGCTTTACGTCAAGAAACCACTTGGAACTACAGTTCCCAAGCCTCCCAGACGTGAAGCCTCCCTGTTCAACTCGCCCGCAAGTCTTTCGATTTGCGGGCGTTCTTTTTGTGGGGAGGGGCGGCGTCCCGCCGCCCTACTCGTAGATGCCGATATAGGCCACCAGGTCCTTGCCCGGAACGCGCTTCACGAAGGAGTTCTTGGGCTCGATTCGGTTGGAGACGGGGTTGAGCCAGCGGTAGCTGACCCAGCCCTGGCCGCTCTCCGTCGCGACCTTCAGGATGTCCTTGACCATGAAGCGGCCGTCGGCGTCCTTCAGGTTGATCACGTTCTGGCCGACTCCGGCCGGGCGGGGCGGATAGGCCAGCCACGTCCCGGTGAAATCGATCACGTTGACATAGATCTCTCCGAAGCGGAATTCGCCGGCTTGGTTGAAGACCTCCCGCGCGGCTTCGATCCCCCGCGAATCGATCAGCGTCGCCGCCTTCAGCGTCAGCGCCTCCACCTCCTCCCGCGTCGGCTTGGCGGGGTCGGCTCCGGCGGCGCATGTCAGCATCAGGACGATGGCCCCGACCAGGGCTATCCTGCCGCTCCATCCCCCGATGAACAGGCGCATCATCATTCTCCCGGTCGGAATAGCTGCAAAACGCGAGCACAGCTATTAATACAAACGATATGGTTGTCAATGGAGATGAATGCCCGGTCGCGGGGGTAAGAATAGACAGAACATTTGGTATAGTTTGCAAAAGGTATCGCCGGCGCGCGGGACTGTCGCACCACTTCGGCGGTGCAGCATGTTCTTTTTCATGGACAGTCATCGGCGGCGGGAGGACGATCGATCGTACCGATACGGTAGCGGGTCGACGACGTCCACGGCCGTCGTTTCAAGACAGGCCGAACCCGCGGACGCCCCCGATCCGTCAGAACGGTACTGGGAGGTTCCGAATGCCAAGCACCAGAATTGCGGGGCCACGTTGCGCCGCCCTCGTCGGCCCCTATCTCAGCGGCAAGACCACCTTGATGGAAAGCCTGCTGTTCGCGGCGGGCGCCGTCACCCGGAAAGGCTCCGTCAAGGACGGCAACACGGTCGGCGACAGCGCGCCGGAAGCGCGCGCCCGCAAGATGAGCGTCGAGGTCGGCCTGGCCAGCGCCGACTACCTCGGCGAGCGCTGGACGTTCCTCGACTGTCCCGGCTCGGTCGAGCTGTCCGCCGAGGGCCAGGCCGCGCTGATGGTCGCCGACGTCGCGGTCGTCGTGTGCGAGCCGACGGCGGACAAGGCGCCGATGCTGGCACCCCTGTTCAAGTACCTCGACGACAACGGCATCCCGCACATGCTGTTCGTCAACAAGGTGGATGCCATGGGCACTCAGGACGTTCGGGTGCGCGACCTGATGCAGGCTCTCCAGACCGCGTCGGCCCGCCCCCTGGTGCTTCGCCAAGTGCCGATCCGCGAGGGCGACACCGTCACCGGCTGCGTCGACCTGGTCAGCGAGCGGGCCTACCACTACAACCCCCACGCCCCGTCCAACCTGGTCCAGGTGCCCGACACGGTGCGCGAGCGCGAGCAGGCGGCCCGGCAGGAATTGCTGGAGGCGCTGGCCGATTTCGACGACAGCCTGCTTGAGCAGCTTCTGGAGGACGTGGCGCCGGACAAGGAGGAGGTTTATCGGCAGCTCGCCAAGGACCTCGCGTCCGACCTGATCGTCCCGGTCTTCATCGGATCGGCGGAGAACGACAACGGCGTCCGGCGCCTGCTGAAGGCCTTGCGCCACGAGACGCCCGAGGCCGCGGCGACGGCGGCCCGGCTGGAGATCCCCGGGGCCGCGGGCGTGGTGGCGCAGGTCTTCAAGACCTACCATGCGCCGCACGCCGGCAAGCTCAGCTTCTCGCGGGTCTGGAAGGGCGAGGTCACCGACGGCTTGACTCTGGGCGGCGACCGGGTCAGCGGCATCTACCGCATGCACGGGCACGAGCAGCACAAGCAGCAGGCGGCAGGAGCCGGCGAGGTCGTGGCGTTCGGGCGGATGGACCATGTGGTGACCGGCGACCTGCTCGACGACCAGGGCGGCCGGACCAGGGCGCCGCTGTGGCCGGCGCCGCCTTCGCCGGTCTACTCCGCCGCGATCTCGGCCGAGCAGCGCAACGACGAGGTCAAGCTGAGCGCCGCATTGGCCAAGCTGACCGAGGAGGATCCGTCCCTGTCGGTCAACCAGAACGCCGATACCGGCGAGATCGTGCTGTGGGGGCAGGGCGACATCCATCTCCAGCTCGCGATGGACCGCCTGCGCACCAAGTACAACCTGCCGGTCCGGTCGCGGGCGCCGCAGGTGGCCTACCGGGAGACGATCCGAAAGGGAACGGCCCAGCATGCCCGCTTCAAGCGGCAGACCGGCGGCCACGGCCAGTTCGCCGACGTGCATGTGGAGGTCAGGCCGCTGCCGCGCGGCAGCGGGTTCGTGTATGACGACAAGGTGGTCGGCGGCGTGGTGCCGCGCCAGTTCATCCCGGCGGTGGAGGCCGGCGTGCGGGAATACCTGGCGCAAGGGCCCCTGGGCTTCCCGGTGGTCGACGTCGCGGTGACCCTGACCGGCGGCCAGTTCCACGCCGTGGACAGCAGCGAGCAGGCCTTCAAGACGGTCGGCCGCATGGCCATGGCCGAGGCGATGCCGAAATGCGACCCCGTGCTGCTGGAGCCGATCCTGCAGGTGACCATCGCGGCTCCTACGGAGTTCACGGCCAAGGTGCAGCGGCTGATCACCGGCCGCCGGGGCCAGATCCTGGGCTTCGACGGGCGCGCCGGCTGGGACGGCTGGGACGAGGTCAAGGCCCTGATGCCGGAAGCGGAACTTCGCGACCTGATCGTCGAGCTTCGCTCGCTGACCCTGGGCCTCGGCATCTTCACCACCAGCTTCGACCATCTGGCGGAGCTGACCGGCCGGCTGGCCGACCGGGCGGTCGAGATGCGGCAGGCGCTGGTCGCGGCGCAGTGACGGAACGGCGGGTCCGGCTCCCGGCAGGGGGCTGGCCCGCCCGGCCCGCCTGCGGCGATCCGCGACCGCGTCAAATGTGCCGGGTCACGGCACCTTTTCCCCGATTTCTCGTTGAAACAGGGAATCCCGCCTGCCCCGAGCCCAATGCGGCGGCTGTGCCGCGTCAGGGTTGACTTGGCCGCGGTGCGGCCAAGTTTGGATTGGCAGGGTGGACAAGTGAATCCACGATGTTTCAAGGAGAGAACCATGGCGTTCGAAAGTTCGACCGAGCAGTCCCATGAGCCGATGGCCGTCCATACCGGTATCGCCGAAGACCAGCGGAAGGCCCTGTCCGACGGCTTGGCGAAGGTGCTGGCCGATACTTACACGCTGCTGGGCAAGACACATGGCTTTCACTGGAACGTAACGGGTGCCCAGTTCCATAGCCTGCACGAGATGTTCGAGACGCAGTATACGGACCTGACCACCGCGGTCGATGAAATCGCGGAGCGCATCCGCGCCCTGGGCTATTTCGCGCCGGGCAGCCTCAGCCAGTTCCTGAAGCTGAGCACGATCGAGGACGAGCACGGCGTACCCGACGCGCGCGGCATGCTGGAGCAGCTGGTGCGTGACAACGAGACCGTCACCCAGGCCTGCCGCGCCGTCGTCCAGATCTGCGACGAGGCCAACGACACCGTCACCGAAGACCTGATGAACCATCGCATGGACGCCCACGAGAAGGCGGCCTGGATGCTTCGCTCCTCCATGAGCTGATTGGGCGAGCTGATCGGGCGAGCCTAACCCCCCACTGCCGCCGGGGGCATCCAGCCGCCGGCGGCCGAAGGAACAGACGATCCGATGCCGTTCTTCGTTCTGGAACCCGTGCTCCCCCTGGCCCGCAAATGGGAGCATTACCGCAAGACCCGCCGGCTGATCGTCCGCGCGCCGGACGAGGCGGGAGCGCGCAAGGTCGCCGCCGACCAGGCCGAACTGGCCGGGCGCGAAGGGATGCATCTGCTGCTGCCCGAGGCCGACGAAGGCGAGGTCCTGGCGAATCCCTGGCTCGACCATGAACTGGCCACCTGCACGCCGATCGATCCGGACGGGCCTGCCGAAGTGCTGAGCGCGCAAGTCGACTGACGCTTTCGCGATGGGGCGAAACGCGGCAGGCCGGGCCGGAAGGCATCCGGCCTGAATCGTTACGCCATGCGATTCGTGCAGGTCACAAACTTTGGAACCATTCTAAAAAGACCGTTTGCCGGTTCGTGTCCGGACCCCCACATCTGTGCTACGGATCAGGTTCTGATCCGAGTTTCCAGGGGGACGAATAATGCAGATCGATATTGGCATCGCCGAAAACGACCGCCGCGAGATTGCCGAGGGCCTGTCCCGGCTGCTGGCCGACACCTACACGCTTTACCTGAAGACCCACAGCTTCCACTGGAACGTGACCGGGCCGATGTTCAACACGCTGCATCTCATGTTCGAGACGCAGTACAACGAGTTGGCGCTGGCCGTGGACCTGATCGCCGAGCGCATCCGCGCCCTCGGCTTCCCGGCTCCCGGCAGCTACGCCCAGTACTCGGCCCTGACCTCGATCCAGGAGGCGACCGACGTGCCCAAGGCGGAGGAGATGATCCGCCAGTTGGTCGCCGGGCAGGAAGCCGTGGTGCGGACCGCGAGGTCGGTCTTCCCCGCCGCCGAGAAGGTCGGCGACGAGCCGACGGCCGACCTGCTGACCCAGCGCATGCAACTCCACGAGAAGACCGCCTGGATGCTGCGCAGCATGCTGGAAGGCTGAGGTCCGCAAGTCCGGGTGATCGCGGCCCCGGTGATTGCGCCATCACGGCGCGATCACCCGAACTTGATTTGCACGCGCACCGCTCCAAGGTCAAATCTATCGGCGACAGGGTCCCGCACCCGACCGAAGATTGCCGAGGAAGGAATGCCATGCTGATCCGATCCAGACGGGGATGGGAACTGCCGGAATCGGCGGCGACCCCCGAAGACGTCTTCCTGAACCGGCGCAGCCTGCTGAAGGCCGCCGTGGCAGCGCCGGCCATCGCGGCGGCCGGCTCCGTCTTCGGCGGACCGGCGTTCGGACAGACGGAAGTGGCGGCGGACGATCCGACCGCCGGCCTCTACCCGGTGCCGCGCAACGAGCGTTTCGCGCTGGACCGGCCGGTCACCGACCCGGCGGAGTCCACCACCTATACCAATTTCTACGAGTTCGGATCCCAGAAGAACATCTGGCGGGCGGCGCAGAAGCTCAAGCTGCGGCCCTGGACCGTGACGTTCGACGGCATGGTCGAGCAGGAGAAGACCGTCGATATCGACGCGCTGCTGAAGCAGATGCCGCTGGAGGAGCGCCTCTACCGCCTCCGCTGCGTCGAGGCCTGGTCCATGGCGGTGCCCTGGAGCGGCTTTCCCATGAAGGCGCTGGTCGATTTCGCCCGGCCGCTCGGCTCCGCGAAATACGTGGCGATGCGGACTTTCCAGGATCCCGGGATGGCGAGCGGGCAGCGCCAGTTCTGGTACCCTTGGCCCTATATGGAGGGGCTGACCATGGCCGAGGCGACCAACGAGCTGGCCTTCATGGTGACCGGCATGTACGGCAAGCCGGTGCCCAAGCAGAATGGCGCGCCGCTGCGACTCGCGGTGCCCTGGAAGTACGGGTTCAAGTCGATCAAGTCGATCGTCAGCTTCACCTTCACCGACCAGCGCCCGGTCAGCTTCTGGGAACAGATCCAGGCCGCCGAATACGGATTCTGGGCCAACGTCAACCCCGAGGTGCCCCACCCCCGCTGGAGCCAGGCCAAGGAGCGGGTGCTGGGCACGGGCGAGATGGTGCCGACCCAGCTCTACAACGGATACGGCGAGTACGTCGCGGATCTCTACAAGGATCTTGAGGGAGAGCGGCTGTACCTCTGAGCGGGGGCTCGGTCAGGATCACGATCCGCCGTCACTCCGTCCCGGCCTCGACGCGGACCGCGTCCAGGCAGGCCAGGATGGCGTCGCTGTCCTCGGCCATCGCCTCGGCGGCTCGGGCGGCCGGTCCGTCCGGCTCCAGTCCGTTGTCGGGAGCGCCCTCGACCAGAAGCTGGGCGCCGCCCTTGATCGCGTTCAGGCAGTTGCGGATGGCGTGCCGGTGCGGCCGGCTCAGCAGGTCGGCGGGGGTGCCGGTGCCGGTCAGGTCCTGGAGCGACGCGATCGAGACCGTGATGTAGCCCAGCATCTTGACGTCGTCCTCGTCCGTGATCGAGGGCTCGGCCGCCTTCACGCGGGCGCCGTGGCCGGCGATGCTCCCGGTCAGCCGCTTCAGTTCGCCGTGGGCCGCCTCGATGGTGAGCTGAACATCGCTCATGACCTGCTCACCGCGGGAAAGCGGGTCAGCAGAGCCTCGATCTTCGCCAACAGGCGGTCGATGTCGACCGGCTTGGTCTCGAACTCGTCGCAACCGGCCGCCATGGCGCGCTCCCGGTCTTCCGTCATGGCATGGGCGGTCAGGGCCATCACCGGGATCGCCGAGGTCGCCGGATCGGCCTTGATGGTGCGGGTCGCCTGCCACCCGTCCATCACCGGCAGGCTCATGTCCATCAGGACGAGGTCGGGATGCTCGCGGATCGTCGTCTCGACTCCGGCAGCGCCGTCGATCGCCACGATCACCCGGAACCCGCGCCGTGTCAGGCGGCGCGACAGCATGTCGCGGTTCAGGTCGTTGTCCTCGACGATCAGGATACAAGTCAATCAAGGCCTCCCGTCACGGTCCCGCAAGATCGGCAAGTTCGCGATCGGCCCGCTCTCCGACGATCAGCCGGCGGACCGTCCTGACCAGATCGTCCCGTTCATATGCACCTTTACGTAACACACGATCAACCTGCCCGTCCATTCGGACAACCTGCTCCTCGTCCAGGTCCAGCGCGGTCACCACGACGATGGGAATGCCGTTGAGCCGGCCGTCCCCGCGCATCATCTCCAGCACCTGGAAGCCGTCGGGCACCGGCATGTCTAGGTCAAGGACCACGGCGAGCGGCCGGCCGGTCTGCATGCGGTCGAGTGCCGCCAGCCCGTCCTCGGCCTCGGCGACGGTGAAGCCGGCGCGTTCCAGCGTCCGGCGCAGCACGTCTCGGGCGGCGGCGTCGTCATCGACCACCAGCACGTCGCAGGCGCTGGCGACCTGCGCCGCGGGCATCGGGGCGTCGGCGCCGGCGACGCGGCGGATCGCCTCGACGATGGCGTCGGCGGAAGCGGGCTTGGCCAGGCATTCGGCGGCGTCGGCCAGAAGGTTGAACGGGATCGGTTCCGAGCCCGACGGCACCAGCAGGACCTGCGGCGGACAGGCCATGCCGAACTCCGCGATCAGGTTTTCCGGCAGCGACCGGCCGTCGCGGCAGCGCAGTTCCGCGTCCAGCACCAGGATATCCGGGCGTAGCGCGCGGGCCATCCGCAGCCCCTCGGTCCCGCCGAAGGCATGGAGAACCATCAGCGTGCCGGCCAACGAGCCGGCCAGGCGATCGGCGGTACGGTGGCGCTCCACGGCGCCGTCGACCGCGTCGTGCAGGTCGGGGTCGTCGTCGATCATCAGCACCCGGACCGTCCGGCCGGGCGCCGCCGGACCCGGATCGTCCGCCGGACCGGATACCGCGGCGTCCGGCCGGGGTTCCTCCGCGGCCGTTCCGGGCGGCGCGGCCGCCGCGTCCCTGGATTCCACCGGCAGGGTTATGGTGAAGGTGCTTCCCTTGCCCGGTTCGCTCGACACGTTGATCCGGGCGCCCAGCATGTCGGCGAAATGCCGGCTGATCGCCAGTCCCAGCCCGGTCCCGCCGTAGCGCCGCGTGGTCGAGGCGTCGGCCTGGGTGAAGCGGCGGAACAGCCGGCTGAGCTGCTCCGGCGTCATGCCGATGCCGGTGTCGCTGACCGTGAACTCCACGGCATGGGCGGGCGCCCGGATGCAGCGGGAGGAAATGCGGATGACTCCCCCCGAGGTGAACTTGCAGGCGTTCCCCACCAGGTTCAGCAGCATCTGCCGAAGCTTGGTCTGGTCCGACAGGACGATCCCCAGGCGGGATCGGCCTTCGACCTCGATCCGGTTGCCGTTGGCGTCCGCCAGGGGACCCGAGATCGCCCGCACCTCCTCGACCAGCAGGTCGGCGTCGAACGGGGCGATGTCGACCGACATGCGGCCCGCCTCGATCTTGGACAGGTCGAGGATGTCGTTGATCAGGGAAAGCAGGTGCTTGCCGCTGGAGCGGATCTTCTCCAGGTCGGGAACGTAGGCCTCGTCGCCCCGGTCCTCGGCGTCCTCGGCCAGCATCTCGGCGTAGCCGATGATGGCGTTCAGCGGCGTGCGCAGCTCGTGGCTCATGTTCGCCAGGAACTCCGACTTGCTGCGATCCGCCGCCTCGGCCTGCTCCTTGGCGCGGCGCAGGGTGTCGGCGGCGCGCTGCGCGTCGGTCACGTCGAAGAAGGTGCCGACCATGCCGGCGTCGGCGCCGTCGGCCCCGCGGAAGCCGGCCTCGCCGACCATCACCGTGCGATCCTCGCCCTCCGCCGCGTTGTGCAGCACCGCCTCGTACTGCCGGATCCCGCCGCCGCCCGAGCCGGTGCTCGCCGTCGTGCCCGAGGCGTCCCGCGCGAACTGCGCCGCCGCTCCGCCGAACAGGTCGGCCGGCGTCCGCCCCGCCACCCGGTCGCGCGGCACCCCGGCGAACTCGGCGAAATGGCCGTTGCAGCCGATGTAGCGGCCGGACGGGTCGAGCATGAACAGGGGCACCGGGACGGTATCGAGCATGGTCGCCAGCAGGCGGTTGCGCGCCTCCAGCGCGTCGGTGGTCGCCGTGATGGCCCGCCGGTGGTCGGCCAGCCGGTGTCCCATCGCGACGATTCGGTCGGCGGTCCGCTCCAGCTCCAGGATGCCGAAGCGGGGCGCCTGTTCCAGGTCCTGGCCGGCGCCGATCCGGTCGGTGATCGCGTCGACCTCGCCCAGCGGGCGGGAGATCGCCCGGCTCATGCCTTGGGCGCGGCGGTACAGCAGGGCGAAGAACCCGGCATAGAACAGGGTCACCGCCGCGATCAGCATCAGGCCGATGCGGTCGAACCGGTCCTTCAGCGCCGTCGCGTCGGCGAAGATGCTGCTTTCCGGCGCCAGCACCAGCAGCCTCCAGCCGGTCTCGCCGATGGTCGCCCAGGATGCCAGGCGCGATCCGCCATCGTTTATTCCACCCCGGGCGGCACCGTCGAGCGCCAGGGTGCCGGCCCCGGCGGCGGAGGTCCCGACCAGGGCCGCCAGCGGCTTCAGGTCCGGCCGCCGGAAGATGTTGAAGTCGTCCGGCTTGAAGGTGTCGGCCATGATGGCCTTGTCGTAATGGTGCTCGGTCAGTTCGGTCAGCCCGAAGTCGCGCTCGGCGGCGGGCGGCAAGGCGAGGAGCACGCCGTCGCGGTTGAGCAGGACGGCATAGCCGTCCCAGGGTAGTTCCAGCCCGGCGATCCGCTCGACGAACCGGCCCACCGTGACGTCCACGCCGACCACGCCTTCCAGCACGCCGTCCAGATAGGCCGGCGCTATGGCCGACGCCATCCAGCCGCTGCCCGCCGGATCGACGTAGACGTCCGTCCAGACCGTCCGGCGGTCGGGATTATGGGCGGCGTCCGCCTCGTAGTAGAAGTTGAAGGACGGTATGTCCATCAGCTCGGCATATTGGCCGGAAACGTCGAAATACGGGTAGATCCGGTTGAGGCTGTCCCGGGTGTTGAGATAGGCCTGGACGATCAGCGGGTTGGTCCGCTGAAGGTTCTTCAGGAACGGATCGAGCTGGGACAGCCGGAGCGCCTTGGCCCGCTCCGTCTCGCCCACCGGCACGATGCCGCTGTAGAAGGCGGCTCCCTGACCGATGTCGCGCGTGGTGTACCACGATCCCCGCGGCCCGTAGGCGTAGCGTTCGACCTCCTCCGGCGATGGCTGCCAGGGCGTGCGGTAGGCCAGCTCGGCCTGGCGCGCGAGCAGGGACGTCGCTGAGCTTATCCCGGCCAGCGTCGCGTTCAGCGTCTCCGCCTCCTGCCGGGCGGTGCGCGTCAGCTGGTCTCGGGCGACGGTGCGCATCGCCTCCAGGTTCTCATCCCGGATCAGGGCGTTGGAGAAGAGATAGACCCCGATCAGCGCCAGTTCGACGAAGAGCAGCGGTATCAGGGCGGCGCGCAGGTAGGAGCGCCAGATCCAGCTCAGCAGCGACTGCG
Source organism: Skermanella pratensis (assembly GCF_008843145.1). Taxonomy (GTDB): domain Bacteria; phylum Pseudomonadota; class Alphaproteobacteria; order Azospirillales; family Azospirillaceae; genus Skermanella; species Skermanella pratensis. The sequence goes on from NZ_CP030265.1 coordinate 112,317, forward strand.
GAGCGGCTTGCGCCTCCCCGGCGGACGGCACCGGGATCTGGCTGGCGTGAGGCATGTCGGTGATCCTGGCCGCGGGCGTGGAGCTGAAAAGGTTAATCCGAAAGATCCGGAGCGACAATTTCTCCAAATTGCCGGGACTCCGCAAGGCGTGATTGATAGACAGCGTAGCAAGGGCACGCGAACCGGCCCCGAGGGGCCGGCAGAAAAGAGGAAACGTCATGACTTCCCAGGACCTGTGCGATCTGGATGCCGTCACCCTCCGGCAGATGATCGGACGCAAGGAGATTTCCCCGCGCGAGCTGGTGGATGCCTGCATCCGCCGAGTCGAGGCCGTGGACCCCACCGTGAACGCCCTGGTCAGCCGCTGCTTCGACCGGGCGCGCATGGAGGCCGCCGAGGCCGAGGCGGCCGTCATGGGCGGCGGTCCGCTGGGTCTCCTGCACGGGCTGCCGATCGGCATCAAGGACCTGAGCGACGCCGGCGGAGTGCGCACCACCTACGGTTCCGAACTCTTTGCCGACCACGTCCCGGCCGAGGACGAGCGGGTCGTCGCCGCGGTGCGCCGGGCCGGCGCCATCGTGCTGGGCAAGACCAACACGCCGGAATTCGGCACCGGCGCCAATACCCGGAACGCGGTGTTCGGGGCGACCCGCAACCCGTTTGACTCCGCCCGCACCTGCGGCGGCTCGTCCGGTGGCTCCGCGGTGGCGCTGGCCTGCGGCATGGTTCCGCTCGCCACCGGTTCCGACCATGGCGGCAGCCTGCGCACGCCGGCCGCCTTCTGCGGCATCACCGGCTACCGCCCGTCGCCCGGCATGGTCCCCAGCGACCGCCGGGGCATGGCCTGGTCGCCGTCCTCGGTGGACGGCCCCATGGGCAGGACCGTCGCCGACGCCGCCCTGCTGATGTCGGCCATGGCCGGCACCGATCCGCGCGATCCGCTGCCCGGCTGCGCCGACCCGTCGGCCTTCCTGAACCTGCCGGAGGTGGACACGGCGTCGCTGCGCGTGGCGGTGTCGGAGGACCTGGGCTTCGCCCCGGTCGACGACGGCATCCGGGCGACGTTCCGGGCCGCGGTCGGGCGGATGTCCGGCGCGTTCGGCAGCGTGGCGGAGGAGGGGCCGGACCTCGCCGGGATCGACACGGTGTTCGAGATCCTGCGCTCGGTCATCTTCGTGGGGTCCCACCGGGAGAAGTTCGAGAAGCACCGTGACGCCCTGGGCCCGAACGTGATCGCCAACATGGAAGCCGCCCTGCGGTTGGACATCAGGGACATCGCTTGGGCCATGTCCGAGCAGACGCGGTACTTCAACCGGTTCGTCACCTTCATGGAAGGGGCGGACGTGCTGATCTGCCCCGCCGTGGCGGTCCCGCCCTTCCCGGTCGAGCAGTGGTATCCGGAGACCATCAACGGGGCGCCGACCCGGAACTACATGCACTGGCTCGCCATCACCTATGGATTGACCGTGCTGAGCCATCCGGTCGTCGTGGTTCCCTGCGGGCTGGACGCGACCGGAACGCCGTTCGGCATCCAGATCTGCGGCCGGTACGGCGCCGACCGGGCGGTGCTCGGCGTTGCCCGGGCGATCGAGCGGCTGCTGGCCGGAATTCCCGGGCTGGAGCGGCCGGTGCCGGACTTGGCAAAGACCCCATAGCTCCGTATGGTTCCTTCGGCCGCCCGGCCCCCATGCCTTTGGCCTGAAGCCGCAAGGAGAACGCCATGACGGAAGAAACCCGCGTCGCCCTGGTGACCGGAGCCAGCCGGGGGATCGGCAAGGCCATCGCCACGGCGCTGGCCGAGGCCGGTTTCGACCTGCTGATCACCGCCAGGACGGCCACCGCGCTTGAAACCGTGGCGAGCCACCTGGCCCGCGAGACCGGGCAGCGGATCGAGATCCTGCACGGCGACCTGCGGGAGCCCGAGCTTGCCGAGACGCTGGTCGAGACCGCGGTGGACCTGTTCGGCCGGCTCGACCTGCTGGTCAACAATGCCGGGGCGACCAAGCGCGGACCGTTCCTGGACCTGGCCGAGGACGACTGGCAGGACGGCTTCGCGCTGAAGTTCTTCGGCGCGGTCCGACTGTCGCGGGCGTCCTGGCTGCACCTGAAGCGAACCGGCGGACAGGTGATCAACATCATCGGCGCGGGCGGGCGCACCCCGACGGCCGAGTTCACCATCGGCGGCTCGGTCAATGCCGGCCTGATGAACTTCACCAAGGCGCTGGCCGACCAGGGGCTGGCCGACGGCGTCCGGGTCAACGGCATCAATCCCGGACCGATCCGGACCGAGCGGCTGGAAACCCGCATCCGCCAGTTCGCCCAGTCCCAGGGCATCGACACGGAGGAGGCGGCGAGCCGGATGGTGCAGGCGCAGAAGGTCATGCGGTTCGGCGAGCCGGACGAGATCGCCGCGGTCGTGGAGTTCCTGGCCGGGGAGGGCGGCGAGTTCATCCACGGCGCACTGATCGACGTGGACGGCGGATCGACCAAGGGCCTCTGAGCCGGCCGGGGAAGGGTTCCATGAGGGACCGGCGGGGCGAACCCCTTTCGACCGACGACCCCGCGGCGGTCGAGCGGTTCGACGCGGCGGTCACCCTGATGAACGGCTACTTCACCGATCCGCTGGCGGTGATCGACCGGGCGCTGGAGGAGCGCCCCGACTTCGTCATGGGCTACTGCTTCCGCGCCGGGCTGCTGCTGATCGCGGCGCAGAAGTCCGTGGAGCCGGAACTTCGCCGCAGCGTCGAGGCGGCGGAGGCTCTGGCGGGCCGCGGCGCCGGCTGGGCCAACGACAGGGAGCGCGGCCATATAGCCGCGGCGCGGGCCTGGCTGGACGGCGATTTCCATCGCACGCCCGAACTTTACGGGCGCGTGCTGGAGCGGCATCCCGGCGACCTGGCGGCCCTCCAGTTCGCCCACCAGTGCGATTTCTTCGTCGGAGACGCCGCGGCGCTCCGCGACCGGCCTGCCAGCGTGCTGGCGCGGTGCGATCCGGAACTGCCCGGCCACGGTTTCGTGCTGGGCATGCATGCCTTCGGGCTGGAGGAGAACGGGGATTTCGCGGCGGCGGAGGAAATCGGGCGCCGGGCGGTCGGGCTGATCCCGCGCAATCCCTGGGCGATCCATGCCGTCGCCCATGTGATGGAGATGCAGGGCCGCTCCGACGAGGGCATCGCCTGGATGGCCGGCCGCGAGGCGGACTGGGCGCCGGATAACCTGCTGGCCGTCCATAACTGGTGGCATCTGGCGCTCCACCATCTCGACCGCTGCGAAACCGGGGCCGTGCTGGACATCTACGACCGCCATGTCCGGCCCCGGCCGGAGGCGATCGGGCTGGAACTGTCCGACGCGACGGCGCTGCTGTGGCGGCTGCACCTCGCCGGGATCGACGCCGGAGACCGCTGGCGCGAGGTCGCCGACGGGTGGGAGCCGATGGCCGGGGACGGCTACTACGCCTTCAACGACATGCACGCCATGATGGCTTTCGTCGCGGCCGGGCGGGAGCCTGCCGCCGCCCGGCTGGCGGCGACCCTGGCCCGCCGGGCGGCCGGGACCGGCGCCAACGCCGCCATGACGCGGGAGGTCGGGCTGCCGGCCTGCCTGGGGTTGCTGGCGTTCGGCCGGGGCGACCATGCCGCCGCGACGGACCTGCTGCTGCCCCTGCCGGCCACGGCCCGCCGCTTCGGCGGCAGCAACGCACAGCGCGACGTCATAGCATTGACCCTCCTGGAAGCGGCGCTGCGGGCGGGCCGTGTGGAGATCGCGCGGGACCTGGCGGCACGGCGGATCGAGCTGAAGCCCCGCAGCCCGTTCAACCGTCTGCTCACGGAAAAACGCCTGAACCTTGGGTGAGCATGCCCGTTCCCAGGAGGATCGGACACACAGGACCTCTCCCATGCTCGCGGCCTGCCTGCTTGTTTACAGCCTATTCGGCGCCTCCGCGGCGCATGCCCAGGAGGCCGGAGGCTTCCTGTCCGAGTCCCGCGGCACGATCGCCCATTTGGCAGAACTTGTCACGAGCGGGATCGAACTGGTAGGGATCGCCGTGATCGTCCTGGGTGCTGCCATCGCCACCGGTCTTTTCCTGCGGGACGGCTTCGGCACGGCCGGCTGGACCAGCGCCTACGATCGGTACCGGGCCAATCTCGGCCGCGGCATCCTGATCGGGCTCGAACTACTGGTCGCGGCCGACATCATCGCGACGGTCGCGGCACCCCTGGATTTCCGGACCGTCGGTGCCCTCGGCGTGATCGTCCTGATCCGGACCTTCCTCAGCTTCTCCCTGGAAGTCGAGATCAAGGGTCACTGGCCCTGGCAGGAGAGCCGGATCAGGAACCGGGGAACCGATCGGGGCGGCAAAGCGGGAATGACGCAATTGTGATTCAAGTTCTTGCCACAGATTACGGTGATGGACAAAGATACGACCTGGATGATCTGAGGATATCGCAGTAATCTGTGGCCAACCCTCTTCCTCCCGGCCCAGCATCGTCCAGGGCAGGAATCATTATTTATCCACAGATACACGCAGATGGACACAGATACTTATCAATATCTTATCTGCGTCCATCTGCGTGCATCTGTGGCCAATTTCTCTTCCTCCCGCCCCGGCGACATCTATGGCAGGCCGAACCGGGCGATGATCCGGAACAAGGCGCCGCGGGTGTCCTGCTTGAAGACGGACAGGGCGTCGATCTCCAGCGGGTCGCGGGTGAAGGGTGCCACCGCCGGTTCCAGCAGGGTCCTGGCGGCGGCCCTGGCATCGTCGTCCAGGCTGCCGGTCAGGGTCATGTGGAAGCGGAACTCCTCGAAGACATAAGCGTAGCCCCAGCGCCGGAGATAATCGTCCTGGCGGGGCGTCAGGCCGTGGGCGCGGCGCTTCTCCAGTTCGGACGGGGGAGGAGGGGCGCGGAAGGGGTCGAAGGCGCGCACGCAATCGGCGGCGAACGCATCGAGATTCCCGGAGGAGGCGGAGGGGACCAGGGCGAGGAAGCGGCCCAGCTCCGCCAGCTTCAGAGGGGGTATGGCGAAACGGCGGCGGCTCGCGGCGAAGTCCGCCACGGCCGAGAGTAGTCCTGACTCCGAACTGCCCGGGGCCAGCGCCATCGGCGGCTTCAGGGTGGCGTGGAACCCGTAACGGCACGGATCGGCGGTCCAGTCCGGATGCACGCCGTCCGGGGGATCGAGGGTTTCGCCCGTCGCCGCGTCGCGGCCGAGCCAGCGGCTGGCGAACTTCCACAGGGCGCTGTCCGGGGGCGGAGCGAAATAGAGGGCGTAGCGGGCGGTCATGGGATGGCTTGTTCGGGGACGCGGGTAGCATATGCTATCGCCTTCAGCACTCCCGGCGCCAGCCGCACGGCGCCGGCGGCGAAACCCTGGAGCGCCGGCTGGCGGATCGCCCGCGCCAGCAGCGTGGCGGTTCGGATCTGCCCGGCGAACGGCGATCCGTCGAGCGCCGCCTGCCCGGCGAGCACCCGGTCGGACGCCAGGAAGGCCGAGTGGAGGGCGATCGCCATGCCGTCGCCGCAGAACGACGGGATCACCGCGAGCTGGTCGCCCAGCCTGTGCAGCCGCCGGGACGGGGCGCCGGCCCGATGCACGAAGCCGTAGGGGATGCCGTAGATCGACAGGGGCCGTTCCCAGCAGGCGGCGGCACCGGCCAGCCGGTCCGCGAAGGCGGGGGACTCCTCGCGGAGATGGTCCAGCAGGCTTTCCCACCGACGCCCGACCCGGTCGTAGACCGGTTTGGCAACCACCAGGCACAGGTTGGCCCGGCCGTCCGCCGCCGGCTGCAACCCGGCATAGCCGCCGGCGAACAGCAGCACTTCCACATGGCCGGCGAGGCGCGCCGCCTGTTCCGGTGCCAGCGTGAGATACTGCTTGAACCCGATCAGGTCGTTGATGGAGCCGGGGGGCCGGCGGTGGCCGCGCAGGTCGTGCTTGCCCGTCGCCAGGAGGGCCGCGCGGGCGGCGACCGGCCCGTCCGCCTGGAGGGTCACGCGGTCCCCGGTCTCGGCCAGGGAGCGGACCGTCACGCCGCGCCGGATCTCGGCGCCCCTGTCCGCAGCCGCCCGGAGAAGCGCCTCGTCCATAACCTCGCGCGACAGGCTGAAAGCCGGGAAGGGCAGGCGGGCGGTCGTTTCCGACCTCCCCCGGACCAGTCGGACGGAATGGATCGGCAGCGCGCCGAGGCGGGGCAGGTCCAGCCCCAGCTTTCCCAGATAGCCCGCGGCCTCGACGCTGACGAACTCGCCGCAGACCTTATGGTGCGGACCGGTCTCGCGTTCGAAAAGAACGACGGAGCGGCCGGCTTCCGCCAGGCGGCAGGCCGCCGCGGCACCGGCCGGCCCGCCGCCGACGATCACGGCGTCGTGGATCGCCGGGTTCATTTGATCCGCCCGACGCCGTAGCGGAACGGCGTGAACCATTCGACCGAGACCTCTCCCGGCGTGAATCCCGCCTCGGCGATCACCCGGTCCCAGTCTGCCCTGGTGAAGGCGCGCGCCACCGAAAGCGGGGCGTCATGGACCACCAGCCGATTGACCGGCAGCGTGCTCACCATCACGCGGGCGAAAGCGTGGGAGATCGCGTGGCGGTGCAGGTCGTTGCTGAACCAGCCGAGGCCGGCGCGGGCTTCCATCCAGCGCAGGAAGCGGACCAGGGACTCGTCCTCCAGGTGGTGGGTGAAGAGCGCGCTGATCACCACGTCGGTCCGGTGGTCATCGGGCAGGTCGAAGAGATTGCCGACCCGATAGTCGATCCCGGCGTCCGGAGGCGTCGCCAGATCGGCCGCCCGGGCGGACCAGGGGTTCAGGTCCACCCCGGACAGGTCGACCTCGACGCCGCGCCGTCCGGCCCATCGGTGGATTTCCCGCAGCATGTCGCCGTAGCCGAACCCCACGTCCAGGATGCGTAGCCTCCGCCGTCCCGTCCGTTTCACCACCCGGTCCAGCCATGACAAGGTCGGGCGGTACGCCAGCGTGCACAGGTTGATCCGGCGCAGGTCCCGCAGGCAGTGCTGGAACTCCTCGAAGCTGACTTCCTCCGTGTCCATCAGCTCCGGCCGGGTGCTCCGCCGGGATAGGTCCGTCATGGTTTCCATATCGCCGGGCTCATGCCGCGGCGAGGCGGAACAGCATGCTTTCCGCCGTCAGTCCCGGCCCGAAGGCCATCGCGCAGCCCAGCCCGTTGCCGCCCATGCCGGTTTCGCGGAAGCGGTCGAGCATGCGTTTCAGCACGAACATGACCGTCGCCGACGACATGTTGCCGTAGTCGCGCAGGATCGCCCGCGAGTCGGCGAGTTGGTCGCCCTGTCCCTCTATCGCCCCGGCGACCGCGTCCAGGATCGAGCGCCCGCCGGGATGGACCGCCCACAGTTCCACGTCGGACGGGCTGCGGCCCTGGAGGATCGACGGCAATGCTTCGGGAAGCCCCTGGCCGATGGTGCCGGGAACGGTTCCGGCCAGCCGCATGTCGAAGCCGTGGCGGCCGATATGCCACGTGATCTGGTCGGCGCTGCCGGGGATCACGGTGGCCCGGAAGCCCTGAAGCTCGATCCCGTCGGGCTCGGCGCTGACCAGGCAGGCGGAACAGCCGTCGGCGAAGATCAGGAAGCTAAGCACCTCCTCGATATCCGCGGTTTCCTGAAGATGCAGGGTGCATAGCTCCAGGTTGACGATCGCGACCTTGGAGGCGGGTTCCGACCGGACGATGTGCCGCGCCGCCTTCAGAGCGTTCATGGCGGCGTAGCAGCCCATGAAGCCGATGATCGTCCGCTCGATCGACGGGTCCAGGCCGAAGTGCCGCGCCAGTTCAAGATCCAGCCCGGGGGCGTAGAAGCCGGTGCAGGAGGTCACGATCAGATGGGTGATCCCGTCGCGGTGCCGTTCGATCCCGGCCGCCTCCAGGCTGCCGGCGGCGAGGCCGAGAGCGTGGCGCTCGTAGAACTTCATCCGGGTGGCGGTGTCGGGAAAGGCGCCGCGCGTGAAGAAACCGCCGGCGTCCAGGATCTCCGGGTCGGGGTCCGGCTCGAAGAAGGAATAGCGGTGCTCGATCTGGCACCGTTCCGCCATGCGGCGGAACAGCTTGCGCAGGCGCTCGTCGGTCAGCAGGGCCGGCGCGTAGCTGACGAACTTGTCGTGGACGTCATGGGCTGGAACGGCGGTTCCGATCGCGTTGATATAGGCGGCAGGCATCCGGGGCTCCGGTCAAACGGTATTTGCAGGTGCAACAGTCGGGCGGGCCGAACATCATGACTCTCCGGTGGGATAGGCCCGCCCGCGCCAGGTGGACGGCCGGCCGCGCAGCGCCGTCCACAGGGCCGACCACTGGATCGCCAGCATGATCGCGACGCCGACGGGATGCAGGAGGGCGCTGGCGATGCTCTGGTCGAAGCGGAACGCCAGGGCCAGCCGGGTGCCGAGCGCCACGGCGATCCCGACGCAGGCCGGGAAAAGCGCCTCGGGCGGCCCCCCGAACAGAAACAGGCCGAGCAGGAGCAGGAACGGCAGGATATGGCCGCCGGCCAGCAGGGCGGTCCAGACCGGCAGCCCCATGGGAGTCGCCATCCCCTCGGTCGCGTTCTTCGTGAAGCCCTGCCAGACCTCGGTCCCGCTGCGATACATGCGGCAGGTGGCGACGTCGTCGGCGTCGAACAGCTCGGTATGGATGCCGGCGCGGCGGAAGGCGCGCGGCAGCTTTATCCCGTCGTGGAGCGACTGCTTGATCTCGGCATGGCCCCCGGCGCGGACATAGGCGTCGGTGCGGGCGATGAAGAGCTGGCCGCATCCCGCCCCCAGTCCCGGCGCCGCGGACAGCCGCATGCCGACGAACGGCAGGTAGCCCAGCAGCAGGAAATGGATCATCGGGATGACCAGCCGCTCCGGCCATGTCCCGGTTTCCTGGCGCGGGAATCCGCTGGCGAGGCCGGCTCCGGGGTGCTTCGCCATGAAGGCCGCCATGCGGGCGAGGCCGTCGGGCGCAAGCCGGACGTCGGCATCGACGAAGACCAGCAGCGGATGGCGTGCCAGCTTCGCCAGATGCCAGCAGGCATGCTGCTTGCCCGACCATCCCGGGGGAAGGGCGGGGGCCTGCTCGACCCGCACGCGCGGATCGCCGATCGCGCGCACCACGTCGGCCGTGCCGTCGGTGGAATGGTCGTCCAGCACGACCACTTCCAGGTCCGCGCCGGTGTTCGCCAGCGCCGCCCGGACGGAAGCCTCGATCTTGTCCGCCTCGTTGCGGGCCGGGATCAGCACCGATACCGCGGCCCATCCGCCGCCCGCCGCTTCCTCCCGCTTCGGCGGCGGGCGGTAGAGCAGCAGGTTCCACACCGTCATCACGGCAGGAATCATGGCGAGCCAGGCGCAGAACCAGGCGAAACTTTCCATTACGGGTGTTCCCTGCCATGTTCGGGGTGGAAACGTTCGCCGCGGGCCAGCGCCTTGGCGCGGCGCCACAGGTCGTAGACTCCGCCGACACCGGCGGCGCCCCGCATCAGCGGTTCGAAGCGGGCGGGGTCGCGGGTCATGGCGTCGGCGGCAAGGGCGTCCATGGTGCCGGCCAGCGCCGTCTCCAGCCGGGTCTGCCATTCCTCGACCGTGCCGCCGCCGCTGGGCATCACCGGGCCAAAGCGGCAGAGCGCCTCGGGCGTTCGCTCGTCCCAGAACGGGTATTCCAGCGCCAGCGGCACGACGGAGGCGCCCTCGACCCGGCGCGCCAGGTGGGCGATGCCGGGACGCAGGGAGACCGGCCGGATCCGCGGGTCGGTAAAGATTCCCTCCGCCGTGATCCACAGCATGGTGCGGGGGTCTTCGAGCAGCCCGGTGCAGACCTTCAGGAAGGTCGCCGCACCGCGCGGCGTGCCGGGCTCGATCCCGAACAGGCCGATCCGGCGCATGAAGCCGTACTGCTCCAGCGCCTTCGCCTCCATCGGGCCGTAACCGAAGCGCTCTGGGAAGCGCAGCGTCGCCAGCACCATGAACATCGCCGGGTCCCACCATGAGGGGTGGTTGGAGCAGACGATCACCGGCCGGTCGGGGGGCAGGTCGGGAAGCGTGCCGCGCGCCAGCCGCACGCCGTGGAAGCGGCGCGCGACGTAGCGGCACATGTAGGGGCCGAACAGCCGGACGATGCGGGGCGACCGTGACGAGCGCACCGCCTCGGCGGGCGTCATGCCACGCTGGCCGTCGGCCGGGGAGCCGTCTCGAACTCTGCCGGCTGCACGGCGCCGCCCATGTCCTGGTCCAGCGTGTCGGCAGCGATCCAGCCCGACATCATGACCATCGGCATGCCCGGACCCGGATGGGCGGCACCCCCCGCCAGGTAGAGGCCGGCCAGCTCGCGGCTTCTGTTGCCCGGCTTGAAGGCGCCGAAGAACCTGCCGTGGCTGGCCAAGCCGTAGATGGCGCCGTTCAGCACGCGGTAGCGGTCATGGATATCCTGGGGCGTCAGCCAGCGTTCGACCTTGATGCGGCTTTCCAGGTCCTTCATCCCGCCGGTCCGCGCCAGCTTGTCCAGGATCACCCGGCGGTACGCCGGAAGCATCTTCGACCAGTCGTGGTGCGGGCGCAGGTAGGGGGTGTGGACCAGGACGTAGAGCGCCTCGCCGCCGGGCGGGGCGACGCCCGGCTCGGTCCGGGCGGGGGCCGCGACGTAGCAGGTCGGGTCCGGCGCCGGCTCGCCCTTGTGGTAGATCCAGTCGAACTCCTCCTCCGCGTCGCGGGAGAAGACGAAGTCGTGGTGGGCCAGATGCTCGTAGGCGCGGTCGAGCCCCAGATACAGCACGACGCCGGAACAGGCCGGCTCCGGCTTCCGCTTCCGTTCGAAGTTGGCGCCCACCTCGCCGCCGACCAGCTCGCGGTATGTCCGGACCGAGTCCATGTTGGACACGACGGCATCCAGCCCGACGGTCTCGCCCGACGCGGTCTCGACTCCGGTGGCGCGGCCCTGGGACGTGATGATCTTCCGGACCCCGGTGTTCAGCCGGAACTCGACGCCCAGCTCGCGGGCCAGCTTCTCCAGCGCCATGGGCACGGCGCGGGTGCCGCCCATGGGGTACCAGACGCCTCCGTCCGTCTGCATATGCGCGATCGAGCACAGCACCGCCGGAGCACCATAGGGGGACGAGCCGACATATTGGACGAAATGGTCCAGCATCTGGGCGATCCGGGCGTCGGGCACATGCTTGCGCACCGTGCCGGCGACGGTGGAGCCCATGCGCAGGCTCAGCACGTCGGACAGGGTCGAGGCGTTGAGGTTGGCCTTGAAGTTCAGCGTGTCCTTGATGTCCTCCACCGACTTCCAGAAGAAGAACCGGTCCGACACCTCGTGCAGCCGCTTGGACCGTGCGATGAAGTCGCGGTAACCCGAGCCGGAATTGCTGCCCGGCGCGTAGCGGTCCAGCTCGGCCGCCATGGTCTCGACGTCCTCGACCAGGTCCAGGACGGAACCGTCCTCGAAGAAGCAGCGCCATTGCGGGTCGAGCCGCACAAGGTTCAATTCCTGGTCCAGGTCGCGCCCGGCCTCGGCGAAGATCCGCCGGAGCACCCGCGGCACCGTCAGGATGGTCGGCCCCATGTCGAAGCGGAAGCCGCCCTCCTCCAGTACCGCCGCCTTGCCGCCGGCCCAGGCGTTCGCCTCGAACAGCACGACCTTGTGGCCGCGCGCCGCCAGCGTGCAGGCGGCGGCAAGCCCGCCCAGCCCGCCGCCGATCACGCCGATCCTTCCCCGGTCTGGCTCTCGTTCCGGCCGCTCATGATGCGCGCTCCTCGATCAGGGCGGACTGGCCGGCCGCCATGCGGGTCCCGGCCTCCCAGTCGTGCGACAGCCCCAGCTGGTCGGCCATCAGGCGGCTGGTGATGCGGGCGCTCTCGAAGATCACCGGCAGGCCGCTGCCGGGATGGGTCCCGCCGCCGACGAGATAGACGCCCTCCAGGTCCTCGAAGCGGTTCCGGGGCCGCAGATGGAGCATCTGGTCCAGCGAGTGGGCCAGGTTGAAGGTGGCGCCGCGATAGATCTGCATGTCGTTCTCCCAACCCTCGGGCGTCAGCACTTTCTCGTACCGGATGCGCTTCTCAATGTCCTTCAGGCCGATCCGTTCCAGGCGCTTCAGCACCAGTGACCGGTAGCGCGCCTTTTCCCGCTGCCAGTCGATCACGCCGGTGCGGTGGGCGACGGGGACCAGCACATAGAGCGTGCTGTGGCCCCGGGGCGCCAGCTCCGGGTCGGTCACGCAGGCGTTCTGGACATAGAAGCTGGGTTCCGCCGGAAGTTCCAGCCCGTCCTCGATCTCCTTGATGTTCCGGGCATAGTCCTTGGTCAGGTAGATCGTGTGGTGGGCCAGGTCGGGCAGCTCGCCCTCGAGCCCGAGATAGAGCATGAAGGTCGAGCAGGAGAACTTCTTGCGTTCGATCTTCTCGTCGGTCCAGCGCCGGCGCAGGTGGTTGGGCACCAGCCGGCTCATGGTCTGGGCGAAGTCTGAATTCAGCACCAGCGCGTCGGCCTTGTACTCGCCGGCGGGCGTTCGGACGCCGACCGCCTTCCGGCCCTCGAACAGGATCTCCTCGACCGGTTCGGACAGGCGGATGCGGACACCCATGTCGGTCGCGGCCCGGGCCATCGCCGCCATCACCGCCCCGGTGCCGCCGCGCGGATGGAACACGCCGAACTCGTATTCCATGAAGGACAGGATGGTGAAAAGGCTGGGGCAGCGGAACGGCGACATGCCCAGGTACTTGCTCTGGAACGAGAAGGCCAGACGCACCCGCGGGTCCGAGAAATAGCGCCCCAGGTCGGCATCCACCGACTGGTGCGGCCGCATCAGCGGCAGCGACTTCAGCAGCGCCGGGTCGAGCAGGTCGAGCGCGCTGGAGAACGCCTTTTCCAGAATAGGGCGGAATGCCGCCAGCTTGCGCCTGTTGTCGGCCATGAAGCGCGGCAGGTTGGCGGCGTCGGCCGGGCACAGCTTGGCGACCTGTTCCGCCATGGTGGCCGGGTTGCCGGAAGCCTTCAGCTCGCCGCCGGACTCGAAGACCAAGTGGTATTGGGGATCGAGCCGGATCAGGTCCACCTCCCGGTCCAGGTCCTTGCCGCAGGCGGCGAAGATGTCCTTCAGGACGCGGGGGTACAGGAAGAAGGTCGGGCCCATGTCGAAACGGTAGCCGCCCTCCGCCTCTATGGTGGACGAACGGCCGCCGGTCCGGTCGAGCCGTTCAACGACGGTGACGTCGGCTCCCGTCTTGGCCAGCAGCATGGCTGACGCGAGACCTCCCGGTCCCGCACCGACGATCACGATCCGGCGGCTCATGGTGCGTCACCATGGCTTCGCGACACTGGATACGGGGACCCGTTCGGCATTCTGCAATCCGCTCCCTGTTTGTTGAATGAGGCAAGGTTCGACGTATCTGCCCATTTCCAGCCCGGTTAAGAGCGTTTCGCGAGCGAATGGGGGAACTCTTTCGATTGGTTTTAATCGATGGGGAGTTTGGCGAGAGTCCGCCGGAAGGAATAGGGCATAATGGATCGTCATGGCACGACAGATACTGGATTGATGGTTCCCGAAGTCCAGCACCCTCTCGGCATCGCCGAGATTATTCCGGAGGTCCGGTCCGCCCAGGTCTCCTGGGAACGGACCGCCGTGGCCGGCCGGCTGGACGTGGTCGCCTGGCTGCGCCGCCTGATCGCGGGCGACGCCCGCGCCCTGGCCGACGTGGTCGGCGAGCGTCCCGGCCGGGCGCCGGGCGAGACGGCGGCGCTGGAGATCCTGCCTCTGCTCGACGCCTGCCGGTTCCTGGAGCGGGAGGCGGCGGCACTGCTGGCGCCCCGGAAGCTGGGGTCGCGCGGCCGCCCGGCCTGGCTGTTCGGCGTGGCGGCGGAGATCCGGCGCGACCCGCTGGGCGTCGTGCTGGTGATAGCGCCGTCCAACTATCCCCTGTTCCTGCCCGGCGTCCAGATCGTCCAGGCCCTTGCCGCCGGCAACGCCGTCCTGGTCAAGCCCGCGCCCGGCTGCGTCGCTCCGATGGAGGCGCTGCTCGGCCTGCTCGCCGAGGCGGGGCTGCCGGACGGTCTGTGCCGGCTGCTGGACGCCTCGGTCGAGGCGGGACGGGAGGCGGTCGCCGCGGGGGTGGACAAGGTGGTGCTGACCGGCTCGGTCGCGACCGGCCGGCGCGTGCTGGCGGATCTGGCGGAGCACCTGACGCCGGCGGTCATGGAGCTGTCGGGCAACGACGCCGTCTTCGTGCTGCCCGGCGCCGACTCGGACATGACGGCCCGGGCGCTCGCCTACGGGGTGCGGCTGAACGGCGGGGCCACCTGCATAGCGCCCCGCCGGGTCTTCGCCGCCCGGTCGCTGGCGCTCGACCTGGAACGCCGGCTGACGCCGCTGCTCGCGGGAGCGCCACCCGTCGCCGTGCCGGAGCGTATCCGGGAGCAGGTCGCGCGCCTCGTGGAGGAGGCGGAGGCCGCGGGCTGCCGCCTGATCGGCCGCCCGTTCCGCGCCGGGGAGCCGGAGATGGCGCCCCTCCTCGTCGCCGACGCGGTGCCAGAGCTTGGCCTGCTGCGGGAGGACATCTTCGCGCCGGTCCTCTCCCTGGTGCCGGTCGCCGACGAGGAGGACGCGCTGGCGGCGGCATCCCACTGCGACTACGCCCTGGGGGCGGCCGTCTTCGGCCCGGAGAAGCGGGCCTTGGCCCTGGCCGGCCGTATCCGCGCCGGGGCGGTGACGGTCAACGACCTGATCGTCCCGACCGCGGATCCCAGGCTGCCGTTCGGCGGACGCGGCGCCAGCGGCTTCGGCACGACGCGCGGCGCGGAGGGACTTCTGGAAATGACGGCGCCGAAGGCCGTCGCCGTGCGCGGCGGGCGGTTCCGCCCGCATTACGACCCGCTGGGTCCTGCCGACTCGGCCATGATGTTCAATTATATCGAGGCCGCCCACGGCTCCGGTGGGCGCCTTCCGGCGGTGAGGCGGCTGGTGCGGGGGCTGATGGGGCGGGGTAAACCCGCCTCAAGAACCTGAATCCCGCCAGTGGTCCGGCACAGTGTTTTTGATTGATTTATCGTAGGTCGGCCTCGGCCGCAGGCCGACGCCGACAGCGTGGCCGGAGCGTTGACGCAGGGTGTCGGCGTTCGCCCTGACGGGCGAAGGCCGACCTACCGCACTCCGCTCCGCTGCTGGGGTGAATGCCCGGCTGGTCCCGACACACCCCCCATGGAAATCACTGCGCAGGACCACTGAAGCGGGGATCGTTCAGGAAAGGATTGTCGCGATCGTTGCCACCGCCTTGACGCTGTTGGGCGGATGGGGCAGGGCTGCGCGGATCGTCGTCGCGCTGGAAGCGGGGGTCGTTCAGGAAGGGGTTGTCGCGGTCGTTGCGGTCCATGGTCCGGTTGCGTTCGGCGTCCCGGCGCCGTTCGGCGGCTAGCCCCGGGTTGCGTGGACGGTTGTCGCGCTGGACGCGAGGTTCCGGCATGTACCGGCTGTCGCGGTCATGGCGATGCCAGTCACGGTCGCGCCGGCCCCAGCGGTCGTACCGATCCCAAGGGTCTTGCCGGGCTTGCTGTTGCCGCTCGACGGCTGCCCCCAGCGCGATGCAGGCACGCCGGTTCCCGGCTTGGCAGGCCCAGCGAAGGTCCTGAACTTGGCTTCGGCCGGAGTATCCGCCCCGGTCCGAAGAATAGCGTTCGCCAGAGGTCGGCACACAGGACATGACCAGAAGCGACAAGATGACGAGTGCGCTACGCGCGTTCATGACATTGCCCGAAAATCAGATGCATAATTACATGAACAACTGAGCAAAATAATAATTCCGAGACGGAGCCGTGATGGCTCACCAGTCCACCACCACCTGAACCCGGTTCCCGGCGAATCTTGTGACGCCGAATTCCAGCGGGCGGCCGGCGGGGTCGATGTTGACCGCCTCGGTCACCAGCACCGGGGTCGTGCGCGCGATCCTCAGGTGGCGCATCTCGTAGCTGTCGGGAAGCCGCGCGGTCACCCGCGTTGTCCTGCGGGTATAGTCGGGAACCCCCAGCCGGCGGAGCGTCTCGGTGATCCGGCCGGCCTCGTGGTACGTGGCGATCAGGTCGGGAAAACGCGCCTCGGCGAAATGGTGCGCGGCGATGCCGATCGGCTGGCCGTCGGCCAGGGACAACAGTTCGACCAGGGCCACCGGGTCGCCGACCGCCAGGCCCAGCGCCCTGGCCGCGGCGGCGTCGGCCGGAAGCACCGTCGCCCGGAGCACCTCGCCCGACGGCGTGCGCGCCTGCCTGCGGATGTTCTCGCTGAAGCGGGTCCGCTCCGTCAGCGGATAGTCGATCACGCCTTCCTGCACGAAGGTGCCGCGGCCCTGCTCGATCCGCACCAACCCCTGGTCCTGGAGCAGGGCGCAGGCCCGGCGGACGGTGTGCCGGTTGACCCCGAAGCGGGCGGCCAGCTCCTCCTCGGTCGCGAGGCGGCTTCCGGGCGGAAAGGTGCCGCGCTCGATGTCCCCATGCAGTTCTTCGGCGATCTGGCGCCACAGGGCTATGCCGGCGCCGCGGTCGAGATTCATGGAGGCTCAGCTCTCGGGAAGGTTGCCGATATGGGTTGTTTACATCACCGCCGCCGCTTCACATACTCGGGCATCGGCAGTCATCTAGATGAATCCCTTCATAGACGGTTCGCGAGGGCATGGAAACCAACATCACCAATGCCCGCATCGTCGGGCGCGACGGCATCGCGACCGGCAGCCTCTCGATCCGCGACGGCGTGATCGCGGCGATCGATGACTCTGCCGGCGATCTTCCCGGCGCGCTGGACTTCGAGGGCGATTTCCTGCTGCCCGGCCTGATCGAGATGCACACGGACAATCTCGAGAAGCATTTTTCTCCCCGTCCCGGCGTGATGTGGCCGTCGCCCAAGGCCGCGGTGATCGCCCACGACCTCCAGGTCGCGGGGGCCGGCATCACCACCGTGTTCGACGCGGTGTCGGTCGGCGACTACGACAGCGGCGGGGAACGGCGGCGGATGCTGGCCGACGCGGTCTGGGCGATCGGTACCTGCGCCGGGCAGGGCCTGCTGCGCGCCGACCATCTGATCCACCTGCGCTGCGAGGTCTCCGACGCCGGCGTGGTGGAGATCTTCGAGCAGTTCGCCGACCATCCCCTGCTGCGGCTGGTGTCGCTGATGGACCACACGCCGGGGCAGCGGCAATGGGCGGAGATGTCCAAGTACCGCCTGTTCTACCGCTCCAAGAACTGGACCGAGGCGGAGTTCCAGGCCCACCTGGACAGCAGGATCGAGAGCCAGCACCGCTACGCCCGCCTGCACCGCGACCAGATCCTGGAACTGGCCCGCCCACGGGCATTGCGGCTGGCGAGCCACGACGACACCACCGAGGACCACGTCGCCGAGGCGGTGGCCGCCGGCATCACGATCTCCGAGTTCCCGACCACCCTCGCGGCGGCCCGCTCGGCGCGGCAGTCCGGCATGCGGGTGATCATGGGCGCCCCCAACCTGGTGCGCGGCGGCTCGCATTCCGGCAACGCCTCGGCGGCGGAGCTGGCGGGGCAGGGGCTGCTGGACGGGCTGTCGTCGGATTATGTCCCGTCGAGCCTGCTGCACGCCGCGTTCCTGCTCAACGGCGTGGTCGGCATCCCGCTGCACAAGGCGATCGCCGCGGTGACCGCCAACATGGCCGACACGCTGGGCCTGCCCGACCGCGGCGTTATCGAGCCGGGCCGCCGCGCCGACCTGGTCCGGGTCAGGCTCGACGGCGACCTGCCGGTGGTGCTGACGGTCTGGCGCGAGGGCCGGCGCGTCGTCTGAGACTTGATACAATGGATTCTGACCGGTTGTTGGGCCCATGGCCCAACACAATGGAGGTCAGGACTTCTTCTTGTCCTTGCCCTTGAGGTGGGTCTCGCGGACCCGCCGGTTGATGGCGTCCTTCTCCTCGTCGGAGAAGGACTTCCACGCCTTCACTTCGGTCCGGGTGCGGCCGCAGCCTTTGCAGACCTTGTCGCTGTCGTACTTGCAGACGTCGGTGCAGGGATTTTTGGTCTTCAGCTTTGCCATGACTCCGTGATGCCGGGCTGCTGCCCGTTCTTCAAGTCCCGGGGAGACCAGTTGGTCAGGCTCTGCTCGATGATCGCGCTGGGCCGGGCCGGCGGCACGCGCATGATGTCAGCGGCATCCGCGTCAGGCGTCGGCTCGGCCTCGGCCGCCGCCAGGCGGCACAGCTCGGCCGGCGGGTCGGTCTCCTCCGGCGTCAGGAACAGGCCGGCGCGGCGCGCCGCCTGACCGGCGTCGGTCCGGCTGGTCCAGACGGTCAGCCAGACCGACAGGACGAGGCCGGTGATGACCGGCACCAGCCACCAGAAGAAGTCCGGCGCCACGTTCAGCACCAGTGCTCCCCAGGCGAGGCCCAGCGCCACGTGCAGCCCGTTCCGGCCCAGCGCCTCACGGAAGCCCAGGCCCCGCTCGCCGCGCGCCTGGGCGTTCCAGGTCACGCTGCGGCCCATCAGGGTCGCCACGACGAAATGGGTATGGAACAGCATCATGGCCGGCGCCAGCAGCATGGAGAACAGCAGTTCCAGGAAAGCGCTGGCCCACAGCTTGCCCGCCCCGCCGAAACCGCGCCGGAGCGGCGCGTTCGCCACCGTCAGGATCAGGCTGTACAGCTTGGGCAGCAGCAGGATCGCGATGGTGACGCCGAACAGCGAGATGGTCTCCGCCATCTTCGAGACCGGCCAGTTGGGGAACAGGTTGTAGCCGGGCAGGAAATAGCTGTGGCCGGTCACCGTCTGGTGCAGGATGTCGATCGTGCTGAGCGTCAGCAGCAGCAGCCACAGCGGCGACGAGACATAGCCCAGCACGCCCATGATCAGGTGCAGCCGGCTCAGGGGGTGAAGGCCGCGGGTCGGCAGCAGGCGCAGGTGCTGCAGGTTGCCCTGGCACCAGCGGCGGTCGCGCACGGCATAGTCGATCGTGTTCGGCGGCAGCTCCTCGAAGCTCCCGCCCAGCTCCGGCACGATCCAGACCTGCCAGCCGGCTCGCCGCATCAGCGCCGCCTCGACGAAGTCGTGGCTCAGGATCTCGCCGCCCAGCGGCGCTTGGCCCGACAGCACAGGCAGCCCGCAATGCTCGATGAAGGCGCTGGTCCGGACGATCGCGTTGTGGCCCCAGTAGTTGCCCTCGCCCAGCTGCCACCAGGACAGGCCGCTCACCAGCGCCGGGCCGTAGAGCCGGCTGCCGAACTGGAGGATGCGGCCGAACAGGGTCTCCTGGTTCACCGGTGCCGGCAGCGTCTGGATGATGCCCGTGCCGGGGTTGTCCTGCATCAGCTTGGAAAGCGCCACCATGGTGTCGCCCGACATCACGCTGTCGGCGTCGAGCACCAGCATGTGGTCGTAGGCGGCTCCCCACTGACGCAGGAAATCGGCGATGTTGCCGGCCTTCCGGCCGGTATTGTCCTCGCGCCGGCGGTAGAAGATGCGGCCCTCGCCGCCGACCCGGCGGCACAGCGCCGCCCAGCCGGCCTCCTCGGCCTGCGCGATTTCCGGCTTGCGGGTGTCGCTGAGGACGAACAGGTCGAAATGCCGGTCCTCCCCGGTGCCCTGGAGCGAGCGCCAGGTCGCCTCCAGCCCGGCGAAGACCCGGTTGGGGTCCTCGTTGTAGATCGGCATGATGATCGCCGTCCGGGCGGTCAGGTCCACCGGCTTTGCGGGGTCCAGCCCGGCCGGATCGCGCCCGATCAGCCGCACCAGGAAGCCCACGGTCGCGGTCCAGAACGAGGTGGAGATCCAGGCGAAGCTGATGGTGAAGAGGGCGAAGATCGCCATCTCGATCGCGGTGAAGCCGTTGGCCCTGAGCACGTCGGCCATCAGGTACGAGGCCGCCAGCGTGGAGAGTATCACCAGCGCGAAATAGAGCGTCCGGCGCCAGAGCGCCGTGCGCCGGAGTGTCTTGGCGTCGGACATGGGGGTGGTCCTCGTAAAGAAGCAGCTTGAAGAAGCGGCGGTATCGGAAGTCAGGCGGGCGACCAGAGATAGACCCAGGTCTCGCTGATGGTCTGCCCGCGCAGGCGCAGGACGCAGCGCATGTCGGCCGGCTTGCCGTCGGGCAGCAGGTCGAAGAAGACCCGCCAGCCTCCGGTCTCCGCGTTGCGGTGGGCGATCACCGGCCGGAGCTCGCCGGCCGTGGTCGTGACGATGGCCTCGACCGGCTGCTCGGGCCGCAGGGCTTCCAGCTCGCCGCCCTGGAACTCCAGCACGAAATGGCGGCCTTCCTTCGGCAGGTCTGGGCGGCCCGGCACCCGCGCCGAGCCGATCCTGGTGGAGACCACCCGGGCCAGCGGCGGCTGCCCGGGACTTTCAAGAACCGAGCGCAGGCGATAGGCGAAGTCCTGCCCCTCGCCGGCGCGGACCTGGCGCTCGGGCACCCAGTAGGCCGCGATGTTGTCGTTGATCTCCTCCTCGGTCGGGATCTCGACCAGCTCGACCCGGCCCTTGCCCCAATCGCCGACCGGCTCCACCCAGTAGCTGGGCCGCCTGTGGTAGAGCGATTCGAGATCCTGGTAGTGGCCGAAGTCGCGGTCGCGCTGGATCACGCCGAAGCGCCGCGGGTTCTCGTCGCTGAACGAGCTGACCCGCAGGTTCCGGGGGTTGGTCAGCGGGCGCCAGACCCACTCGCCGCGCCCGGTCTCGATCTGCAGGCCGTCGCCGTCATGCACCTCCGGCCGGAAATCGTCGAAGGTGCGGGTGCGGTTCTCCCCGAAGAAGAACATGCTGGTCAGCGGTGCTACGCCCAGCTTGGCGATGTCGCGGCGCGGGTAGACCGATGCCGTCACTTCCGCCTGGGTATCGGTGCCGGGATGAAGCACGAAACGGTAGGCGCCGGTGGCGCTCCGGCTGTCGAGCAGGGCATAGAGCGTCAGCCGGGTCGCGTCGGCGCCCGGCTCCTCGATCCAGAACTCCCGGAAGACGGGGAAGTCCTCGCCGCTCGGCGCCGCGGTGTCCACCGCCAGCCCGCGGGCCGAATTGCCGTAGATCTGGTTGCGACCGAGGATCCGGAAATAGCTGGCGCCGAGGAAGACGGCCAATTCGTCGGCATAGTCCGGCCGGTTCAGCGGATAATGGATCCGGAACCCGGCGAAACCCAGGTCGGCCGGCAGGTTGCCGCCGAAATTGTTGGCGCCGTAGTCGAACATGTCCGACCGGTACTCGACCGGGCTGGCCTGGCCGTCCCGCAGCAGGTTGATCCGCACCGGGCGCTGGTAAAGAAAGCCCAGATGGAAGAACTGGAGCTGGAACAGCTTGTCGCCGCGCCAGACCGCCTGGTCCGGCTTGAACCGGATGTCGCGATACTGGTCGTAGGACAGGTCGCGCAGAGGCTGAGGTATCCGTCCCTGGTCGTCGGAATAGTCCCGCTTCGCCAAGTCGCGCGCAATGTTCCGCACCGTTTCCAGGGAGAAGGCGGGCGCGGGCTGAGCCGGCGCCGCCCCTGGGGCCGGGGCCGCTTCCTGGCCCAGGGCCGGCCCGAACGGCAAGAACCCGGCGATACCGGCGCCGGCAGTGGCGAACAGGAATTTGCGGCGGTCGAGACCCGGCGCGGGGCGCGGGCGAAACGGTTCGTCGATCATGTATCCTGACTGGATCCGGTGGTGGACGAGGCGGGCCGCGGCGGCCCGCGCATCCGGGAAGGACAACACTCAACGCTGATAATTAGTCCCGGGCTGCGTGACAAAAAAGGACTGCCTCTGATTATGGCGGCGATGCGTCCAAAGCATGGCGAGTAGCCGCGTCAGAGTTGCCTGATCTGGTTGCAGGGGTTTGGGCCACTATATGTTACGGCCATGTTCAGGTTCTTGTTTTTTCTTGCTGGCGTCATGGCGGGTGCTGCCGCTGCAGTGATCTATGCTGGGATCGTGACGGTACCCTCCTCGTGGACGCCTTGGGGACCGCTCGACCTGACGGAGGAGCCGGGCGCCTTCACGAGAATCCAGCTCGCCGGACTGAGGGAGGAGCCGGAGGCCTGCTTCGCCGCCCTGGAGAAGGCCGGCATCGAGGTGTCGCCGCAACCGCGACGGCCGGTCGAGAACGGCTGCGGGCTGGTCGATACCGCCCGCGTGGGCCAGGTCGCGGCCGCCTACAGCAGCGCCTTCGTGGCGACCTGTCCTCTGATTGCGGCGCTCTACCTGTTCGAGCGCCACGTGCTGGATCCGGCGGCACGGCTCCACCTGGATACCGGCGTGGCGCGGGTCAACCATGTCGGCACCTATAACTGCCGCAACGTCTATGGCCGGACGATGGGCCGGCGCAGCGAGCACGCTACCGCCAACGCGATCGACATCAGGGGCTTCGTGCTGGACGACGGCCGCATCGTTTCGCTGGCCCGCCACTGGGGCGACGCCCGGAGCGCGGAAGGGGCTTTCCTGCGCGAGGTGAACGACGGCGCCTGCCGCTTCTTCAACGCCGTGCTGGGGCCGGACTACAACGCCGCCCACCGCGACCATTTCCACCTGGACATGGGGCGCTGGCGGGTCTGCCGCTGACGCCGGGCATGACCGGGCGGTCCGGCGCCGGTGGAGCGATGGCGATGCTGCACAGCAAAAAATCGCGCTGCGGTGGCCGCTGGCTGGCGCGAGTCAGACGATCGGCAATAAAAAAGCCCCGGCGCTGCCGAGGCCTAATCTTGGACTTTCTGGAACGACCTTCTTCCGGGCCGTCTGAT
This sequence comes from Skermanella pratensis, assembly GCF_008843145.1. Classification (GTDB taxonomy): domain Bacteria; phylum Pseudomonadota; class Alphaproteobacteria; order Azospirillales; family Azospirillaceae; genus Skermanella; species Skermanella pratensis. The sequence continues at coordinate 135,025 of NZ_CP030265.1, forward strand.
CTAGTCTCAAGCTCCTTTTGAGAGCGTTTCTTCCCTGTTCGATGGCTGCTTTTGTTCAAGCAGTCCGTTTGGTGTGGCGGATTCTTAGCAGAGTTCCGCAACATTTTTAAACTGCCAATAGGTCATATGACCTTCGACCGGAGCTTCGGCCCTGGCCGGAATTGGCGATCTCGGCGTCCGGTCCGAAGGACGTCGCCCAAGCCTTGCAAATTAGGAGAATTTTTGTGATTTATGATCCTTATTGATTACTGGCGGACGGCGGGCTTCCACCGTCAGGGTTCATGTCGTGATTTTTTGGTCGATCCAGGACCGTACGGTTTAGATTCATTGAGGTATATCATGGCTCGTCATGGCCGGGCGGCGGCCGTCGCCCCGTTGCTTTTTCTGCTGTTCGCCGGGCTTGCCGGCCCGGCGGCGCTTCCGGCCTTGGCGCAGCCCCTGCCGCCGGCGTCCGGCTCCAACGCTCCGGGCAACGGCGCTCCGGGCATTCCCCCCGACGTGCTGACGATTCCCCAGCTCCCGGTCCCGCCGAGCAGCAGCTTCGCGATAGACGACACGGTCCTGGTCGGCAACGACGACGACTGGACCGGCCAGGTCATCCTCAACGCGCCCTATTCCGTCATCCAGGTGACCCAGTTCTACCGGACCGAGATGCCCAAGATGGGCTGGGCGGAAACCGCCATCGTGCGCGCCCGCCGCACCTCGATCTCCTTCGTGCGGGACCAGCGGGTGGCGACGATCCAGATCAGCATCCAGAAGGACGACACCAAGCGGACCGACATCGACGTGGTGGTCTCGCCGATCCAGACCAAGCTGGCGCCCGGGGGCGGCGGCGCTTCGGTCCCGATGCCGCGCCTCAAGTAGCGGCGCCCTTATCGGGGTTGCGGGGGTCGGCTCCCCTCATCGATTGCTTGCGCGGAGGCGGCTTGTCGGGTCACATCGGGGCCTGACCGGCGGAACAGCCGGAGCGAACAACCGAGGGGGAATCCTATGACCAGCCGATATCCGGCCGGCGACTCGATCGTCATCGCCGCCGCCGTGCGCACGCCGATGGGCGGTTTCCAGGGCGACCTCGCCACGGCCACGGCGCCCGAACTGGGCGCCACCGCGATCCGCGCCGCCGTGGAGCGTGCCGGGCTGGCATCGGATCAGGTCGACGAGGTCATCATGGGCTGCGTGCTGCCGGCCGGGCTGGGCCAGGCGCCGGCCCGCCAGGCGTCGCTCGGCGCCGGCATTCCCGACTCGGTCGGCTGCACAACCATCAACAAGATGTGCGGGTCGGGCATGAAGGCGGCCATGATGGCCCACGACCTGATCGCCGCCGGCACCAACGCGGTGATGGTGGCGGGCGGCATGGAGAGCATGACCAATGCCCCCTACCTGCTCGACCGGGCCCGGGGCGGCTACCGAATGGGCCACGGCCGCGTGCTCGACCACATGTTCCTGGACGGACTGGAGGACGCCTACGACAAGGGCCGACTGATGGGCACCTTCGCGGAGGACTGCGCACAGCATTACCAGTTCACCCGCGAGGCCCAGGACGCCTACGCGGTCGCCTCGCTGACCCGCGCCCGCGCCGCGGTCGAGGACGGTACCTTCGATGCCGAGATAGCTCCCCATGCCGTCCGCACCCGCAAGGGCAAGGCGACGGTGACCCGCGACGAGCAGCCGGGCAAGGCGGTGCCGGACAAGATCGGCACCCTGAGGCCGGCCTTCCGTCCGGACGGCACGGTGACCGCCGCCAATTCCAGCTCGATCTCCGACGGTGCCGCGGCCCTGGTGCTGATGCGCCGGTCGGAGGCGGAACGCCGCGGCGTCACGCCGCTGGCCGCGATCGTCGGCCACGCGACCCACGCCCAGGCGCCGGGCTGGTTCACCACGGCGCCGGTCGGCGCCATGCGCAAGCTGTTCGACCGGGTCGGCTGGCAGGCCCGCGACATCGACCTGTTCGAGGTCAACGAGGCCTTCGCCGTGGTCGCCATGGCGGCGATGCGCGAGCTGGACCTGCCCCGCGACAAGGTCAACATCCATGGCGGCGCCTGCGCGCTGGGCCACCCGATCGGGGCGTCGGGCGCCCGCATCCTGGTGACGCTGCTGGCGGCGCTGGAGAAGCACGGCCTGAAGCGCGGCGTCGCGTCGCTGTGCATCGGCGGCGGCGAGGCCACGGCCATGGCGGTCGAGCGGCTGAACTGACGGAAGGAGGAACCGGGGAATGACGGCGCGCAGGCTGATTTCCGGCGGCTCGGAGTTCGAGCGGATCGCCGGCTACTCGCGTGCGGTGGTGGACGGCGACTGGATCTTCGTCGCCGGCACCACCGGGTTCGACTATGCCGCCGGCACCATCTCCGACGACGTGGCGGAGCAGGCGCGCCAGACCTTCCGCACCATCGCGGCGGCGTTGGCCGAGGCGGGCGCCGGCCTGGAGGACGTGGTACGGGCCCGCTACTACATCACCGACGCGTCCTGCTGGGACGACCTCCATCCCGTGCTGGGCGAGGTGTTCGGGGAGATACGTCCGGCGGCGACCTGCGTGGTCTGCGGCCTGATCGATCCCCGAATGAAAATCGAAATAGAAGTGACCGCGCGCCGCGTCACGGATAAAGGGAAGGATATGGGGCAGGAAACATGCTGATCACCGAGGAACAGGCCATGGTGCGCGACATGGCGCGCCAGTTCGCGGCCGAGCGTCTGGCCCCCTTCGCGGCGGAATGGGACCGCACCTCCCGCTTCCCGGCGGAAGCGCTCGCCGAGATGGGCAGGCTCGGCCTGCTCGGCATGGTCGTGCCGGAGGAGTGGGACGGGGCCGGCTCCGATTATGTCTCCTACGCGCTGGCGCTGGAGGAGATCGCGGGCGGCGACGGCGCCGTGTCCACCATCATGAGCGTGCACAACTCGGTCGGCTGCATGCCGATCCTGAAGTTCGGCACCCCCGACCAGAAGGAGCGTTTCCTGCGCCCGATGGCGCGCGGCGAGATGCTGGGCGCCTTCTGCCTGACAGAGCCGGAAGCCGGGTCCGACGCCGCGGCGATCCGCACCCGGGCGCGGCGGGACGGCAACCACTGGGTCCTGGACGGCACCAAGCAGTTCATCACCAACGGGCGGAACGGCGGAGTCGCGATCGTCTTCGCCGTGACCGATCCCGCTGCGGGCAAGCGGGGCATCAGCGCCTTCATCGTGCCGACCGGCACGCCCGGCTACAACGTCGCCCGGATCGAGCACAAGCTCGGCCAGCGCTGCTCCGACACGGCGCAGATCGTGCTGGAGGGCTGCCGCCTGACCCCCGACCTTATGCTCGGCGAGGAGGGCCGTGGCTACGGCATCGCGCTCGCCAACCTGGAAGGCGGGCGCATCGGCATCGCCGCCCAGTCCGTCGGCATGGCCCGCGCATCGTATCGCCATGCCCTGGCCTATGCCAAGGACCGGCGCAGCATGGGCGTGCCGATCATCGAGCACCAGGCGGTGTCGTTCCGGCTGGCCGACATGGCGACCCGGATCGAGGCGGCGCACCAGCTCGTGCTGCACGCGGCAGCCCTGCGCGACGCCGGCATCCCGTGCCTGAAGGAGGCCGCAATGGCGAAGCTCTACGCTTCCGAGATGGCCGAGCGGGTCTGTTCGGATGCGATCCAGATCCACGGCGGCTACGGCTACCTGGAGGATTTCCCGGTCGAGCGGATCTATCGCGACGTCCGGGTCTGCCAGATCTACGAGGGGACCAGCGATATCCAGCGTCTGATCATCGGCCGGCAGATCGCCGCCGAGGATTGACGGTCCGATCCAAAAAGACGCATGCTCCCGGTCTCGACCGCTATTGCGTGTCGATCTTACATTGACCTATCTCTTTCGGGGAATGGGCCCGGGGGTTTCCCGCGGCCTGGGAGCATCGTCAATCCGGGCCGGGTATCGTGACACATATTCTTGCGGTCGATGACGACGAACAGGTCCAGGACATGCTCTCCGAGTACCTGACCCGCGAGGGCTTCCGGGTATCGCTGGCGGCCACCGGGGCCGCCATGGAACGGGTGCTGGCGGGGGAGCCGGTCGACCTGATCCTGCTCGACCTCAGGCTTCCCGACGGCGACGGGCTGGCGCTGGTCCGGCAGCTGCGGACGGACAGCCAGCTTCCGGTCATCATCCTGTCCGGCAAGGGGGAGGCGGTCGACCGGATCGTCGGGCTGGAACTGGGAGCCGACGATTATCTGACCAAGCCGTTCGACCCGCGCGAGCTTCTGGCCCGCATCAAGGCCGTGCTGCGCCGGGTGGGGGAGGGAGCGGCGCGCGGCGCGGACGGGCTGCGGGCTTCCGTGAGCTTCGCGGGCTGGCGGTTCGACCTGACGTCCCAGCGGCTGACGTCGCCCGACAAACGCGACGTGGACCTGACCAAGGCCGAGTTCGCCCTGCTGGCCGCCTTCGTGAAGCAGCCCCAGCGGGTGCTGTCGCGCGACCAGCTGCTGGACCTGACCCGGATCGACGGGGCGGAGGTGTTCGACCGCAGCATCGACGTCCTGATCCTGCGCCTGCGCCGCAAGATCGAGGCGAACCCCAAGGAGCCCCAGATCATCCGCACCGAACGCGGCCTCGGCTACTCGTTCGACGCCAGGGTCAAGCCGGTCTAGGGTGCTTGTCCCGGCCCGCCGAGCCCGATAGGGTATTCGGAAAACCAGGGGGAAAACGCACCGATGACCGCACCGATCGACTTCTATTTCGACTTCGCCTCACCCTATGGCTATCTCGCGGCCACCCAGATCGACGGGATCGCGGAACGCCATGGCCGCGCGGTGCGCTGGTGCCCGATCCTGCTGGGGGCGGTGTTCAAGGTCAGCGGCATGAAGCCGGTGATGGAGCAGCCGCTACGCGGCGACTACCTGTCGCACGACGCGCCGCGATTCGCCCGGCTGCTGGGCGTGCCGCTGACCATGCCGGCCAAAGTGCCGCTCAACGGGCTGGTGGCGTCCCGGGCCTACTGGTGGCTCGAAGGCCGGGATCCGGGCAAGGCCCGCGACCTCGCCAAGGCGGTCTATCATGCCCATTGGGGCGAGGGACGGGACATGACCACGGCCGAGCAGGTCGCCGAGGCCGCGGAGCCGCTGGGGATCGCCGCCGCCGACGTGGCGGCCGGGGTCCAGGACCCCGTGGTCAAGGACAGGCTGCGGGCGGAAACCGACGAGGCGATCCGGCGTGGCGTGTTCGGCGCCCCCTTCTTCATCGTGGACGGAGAGGCGTTTTGGGGCGCCGACCGGCTCCACCATGTCGAGCAATGGCTGGCGCGCGGCGGCTGGTAGTCGCCGGCACGGTGTTTTTGATCGATTAGCCGCAGGTCGGCGATGCGGACCATCAATCGTAGGTTGGGCCCTAAGGCCCAACGCATGGAAAAGGATGTATCGGCCGGAACACTAGAGCAGGTCGAGCTTGTACAGGCCTTTCATCAGGTAGTCGTGCAGGTCGGCCTTCTCCGCCATGGTGTCGATCGCCGTCTCGCTGGCGCTGCCATCGGCCCGGGCCATCGCCTTGTCCCATTCTCCGGCCGCGAAATCGCCGCGGCCGACCCACATCACCGCCCGGAGTTCGATCTGGGCATCCTGCGGCAGATCGGCGATCATGCCGCGCAGCCTCTGGTATTTGCCGCTGTCATCCGCCGCCTCGACCACCTCCAGGCTGTCGAACGAGCTTGGGTTGCGCTCGCCCTTGGCTCGGGGCACCTCGTCGACGTCGCTCTGGTACGTCTTGTTCAGGATAAGGTCGCGGATCGCCCGGCACTCGTTGGAAAGCTCTGCGATCTGCTTGATCTGATCGATGCTCAAGTGGTTCAGCATGGTGTCCTCTGTCACTGGGGCGGGGCGATTCCGCATGGCCCTACCCGGTAGAAGCACCCAACAGGAGAGGGGCGAGGCGGTTCCGGACACAGTGCCGCACTGGACCCGGCGACCCGACACGTATAGGTATCCTCGAAACCAGGTATCCTCGGAGCGGGGAGCTTCCTCTGGTCCGGTGTGACGCCCCGAGAAAAAGGTGGTCTCCCATGCCGGACCATACGGAAGCACCGCCCTCGAAACATTCCTTGAGGCGCAGCCGGTTTCATGGCGGCCTGAGCGCCGTCGTGTTCACCGGCGTGCTGCTGGCCCTGATCTCCCTGTCGATCAAGACGGTGGCCGGCGACCTGGCCTTCGTGCTGCTCGCGTCGGTCGCGGTGGTGGTCTACATCTTTCACCGTCTGTTTCCCGGCGGCGAGTTCTTCACCATCGCCCTGGCCAATTTCATCGGCATCTACGCCTCTATCTTCGTCCTGTTCGTCGAGGGTAACTTCAAGGCGGTGACGCCGATGGTGCAAGCCTGGGGCTTCGTCATGCCGCTGGCCGCCTTCGTGGGCGGCGCCTGGTGGAAGCGCCATACGATCCGGGCCATCGTGCTGACCGACGTGCTCCGCCCGGGCCGCCGGTTCGACCGCGTCCTCCTGTGGCTGCTGCCGGTCTTCGCGATCGGCGCGCTGACCTTCCTCACGCCGTCCCACGGCATAACCCGGATGGCGGTCACCGAGCTGTTCTTCCTGGCCATGGCGGCGATCTCGCTGATCGTGCTGTTCGTCAGCCGCGACATCGCGATCTTCCTTCTGGATACCGGGTTGCTGTTCGAGGGCTTCTTCCAGGCCGCCGCGAAGCTGGTGGTTCCGGCCTTCGCCTTCCTGACCTTCTATTCGCTGCTGGTGATCGTGTTCGCGTCGCTCTACACCATCCTCGACCGCTTCACCGATCCGCCCAACTTCCTGATCGACGGCAGGCCCCGGGACATCACCTTTCCGGAGAGCCTCTACTTTTCGCTGGTCACGCTCAGCACCGTGGGTTACGGCGATATCCAGCCGCATACCGGATTCTCCCGGCTGATCGCCGCGGGCGAGATCCTGCTGGGAATCCTGCTGCTGCTGTTCGGCTTCAGCGCGATCATCAGCCACCGGAGCGACCGGCGCGGCGATTGAAGTCGGGGATGCGCATGCGGCCGACACTCAAGGCGGCGGGGATCTGTTTCACTGCCGGAACCATTTATCGCGGATCGGGGCGCCAGCTCCGCATCGAGTTCGCCATGACGGAGGCCTGAAATGGCAAATCCAACGACCGGCTCCTTCACCGGACTGAAGAGCCAGATCAAGATCGTCGAGGTCGGCCCGCGCGACGGTCTGCAGAACGAGAAGCGGATCGTTCCGGCGGCGATGAAGATCGAGCTGATCGACCGCCTGACGGAGGCCGGTCTGCCGGTCGTGGAATCCGGAGCTTTCGTATCTCCCAAATGGGTTCCGCAGATGGCCGACACCGCCGAGGTGCTGGCTGGCATCCATCGCCGCGCCGGCGTCTCATATCCGGTGCTGGTGCCGAATGCCAAGGGCCTCGAGGCGGCGATCGCCGCCGGTGTCGACGAGATAGCGATCTTCGGCGCCGCGTCCGAATCGTTCAGCCGCCAGAACATCAACTGCTCGATCGAAGAGAGCTTCGAGCGGTTCCGGCCGGTCGTCGATACCGCGCTGGGCCATGGCATCCGGGTCCGGGGATATGTCAGCTGCGTGCTCGGCTGCCCCTACGAAGGGCCGGTCGAACCCGGCGTCGTGGCCGATGTCGCCGAGCGCATGATGAAGCTCGGCTGCTACGAGGTCTCGCTGGGCGACACGGTCGGCGTCGGCACGCCGGGGCAGGCCCGCGACCTGATCGACACGATCGTCCGGGCGGTGCCCATCGACCGGCTGGCGGTCCATTTCCACGACACCTACGGCCAGGCGCTCGCCAACATCCTGGCGACGCTGGAGGCCGGGATCGGCGTGATCGACAGCTCGGTCTCGGGGCTGGGCGGCTGCCCCTACGCCAAGGGTGCGGCCGGCAACGTGGCGACCGAGGACGTGCTCTACATGCTTAACGGCCTCGGCATCGAAACGGATGTCGATCTGGACCGGGTCGCCGCCGCCGGCGTGTGGATCTCCGAACAGCTCGACCGGCCCAACGCCTCCAAGGTCGGCCGCGCCATGGCGGGAGCCGCATCCTGAGCGTCCTCGCTTCCGGCCGGGTCCGCCGGCCGCTGCCGGTTGCGCCCGTGCTGGCCGCAGCCGCCGCGATCCTCGCCGCGGTGCCGGTCCTGATGCCGGCCCTGTTCGGCCTGGAACCGCCGGCGGGGCGGGCGGCCGGGCTGGTGGTGCTCACCATCGGGCTGTGGGCCACCGGCGTCGTGCCGGAATTCGTGACCGCCCTGGTGTTCTTCACGCTCGCGATGCTGGCGCGGATCGCGCCGCCGGACGTGATCTTCGCCGGGTTCCAGTCGACTGCCTGGTGGCTGGTGTTCGGCGGCCTCGTGGTCGGGGTCGCGGTCACCCGGACCGGGTTGGGCGAACGGCTGGCCAGGACGCTGGTCGATGCGCTGGCCTCGTCCTATCCGCGCCTGATCGCGGGAGTGGTCGCGATCTCCGGCGGCATCGCCTTCCTGATGCCCTCCACCATGGGGCGGGTCGTCCTGCTGCTGCCGATCGTCCTGGCCCTGGCCGACCGCGTCGGGTTCGGCCCGGGGCGGCGCGGGCGGACCGCCATGGTGCTGGGCGCGGCGTTCGGCACCTACATGATCCCGGCGGCGATCCTGCCGGCGAACGTTCCCAACATGGTGATGGCCGGTACGGTCGAGACGGTCTTCGGGGTGACCCTGACCTATGGCGGCTACCTGTGGCTCCACATGCCGGTGACCGGGCTGCTGAAGGGCGTCGTGCTGGTGGCACTGCTGTGCCGGCTGTTCCCCGACCGGCCGGACCCCGTGGCGGGGCCGGCGGAGAGGCGGCCGCTGTCCGCGGCGGAGCGCCGCCTGGCGGTCATCCTGGTGGTGACGCTGGGGTTCTGGACGACCGACTTCCTGCACGGGATCTCCCCCGCCTGGATCGGGCTGGCGGCGGCGCTGGTCTGCCTGATGCCGGTCAGCGGCCTGGTGCCGGCGGCGGAGTTCAGCCGGTCGGTCAATTTCGCCTCGCTGATCTATGTGGCCGGCGTGCTGGGGATGGCGTCCCTGGTCACTCACAGCGGACTGGGCGCGGTGCTCAGCGCCGGACTGCTCGGGGTCATTCCCCTCGAACCCGGGGCGGATGCGCTCAACTTCGCGTCCCTGGTCGGGGCCGCTGCGGCGCTGGGCATCGTCTCGACCATGCCCGGCGTTCCCGCGATCCTGTCGCCCCTGGCCGGCGAGTTGGCGGGTGCGACGGGTTGGCCGCTGGTGACTGTCATCATGACGCAGGTGGTGGGCTTCTCGGTCGTCTTCTTTCCCTACCAGGTGCCGCCGCTGGTGGTGGCCCTCCAGCTTGGCAATGTCCGGATCGCCGAGGCCCTGCGCCTGTCCATCCCGCTGGCGCTGGTCACCCTGGCCGTGCTCACGCCGTTGAATTTCCTGTGGTGGCGCCTTACCGGCTGGATTCCCTGACCTTACGCCTAGCGCCTTTACTGCTTTCGTGAGAGCGGACCGACAACTTTTTTTAACGGAATTGCGCTAACCTGCCGGCAATTCGATCCGAACGAGGCCCCGCTGTCCCGGCGTGGGTTGATGGAATCCATGTCAAGATCCACAGAAGACGTCAAAAACTGGATGAACATGTTCCGCTGGATCGTGAAGCTGATCCGGGACGAGTTCGGCATCGACGAGAAGATCCTGGTTCGGACCGCCACCCTCGAAACCGACATGGGGCTCACCATCGAGCAGGTCGAGCAGGTGCTGGAGTTCATCGCCGAGAGCTTCCAGATCAGCTTTCCCGACGGCACGCTCGACGAGATCGTGAAGCTCGAGGAACTCTGCATGCTGGCGAGCTGGATCAAAGGCTATTACAAGCGGCCGGAGTTCATCTCCGACGCGTTCGAGGCGCGGTGCCGCGGCATCAACCAGATCGCCGCCTGATCCCTGAATGATCGGCTCCAAGGTGTTGGGTCATAACCCTTCGCCTTAGGCACCGCCCGGCTCGCGACGGGCTGCTTAGCCCAGGCGAGTTCGACGGATATCCCATTTCATGGCGTCCGATCCCCAGTGTTCCGCGTAGGATCGCGCGTCTGACGCAACTGCGAGACGGCAATGCGGACCGATCCCCTGGCGCCGACGACCATAACCGGAGAGAGCGTCATGACGCGGTCGCCGTTCGCTCCGCTGGCACTGGCGCTTGGGGCGCAGATCGTCATGATCGCGCTGATCACCCGCTTGGTCGGGGTCCATGCCTGGGACGACGGAGCCATCACGCTCGCCTTCTCGCGCACCTTCGCGGAAAGCGGCCTCATCGCGCTCACGCCCGTGTCGGAACAGGTCGAGGGATACTCGTCCACCGCTTGGTTCCTGATCAACGCCGTCATAGCGCTTTTCCGGCCCGGCTTCGAAGGGGCGATCCATGCCTCGCAGGTGGCGGCCGGCTTATGCCTCGGCGTCGCCACCGTCTTCGTCTGGCTGATCGCCCGGGACCTCGGCCTGCGCTCCCGGACCAACCTGGCGATCCTCCTCGTCTTCTCCCTGTTCGGGCCGGCGGTGTCGGAAGTGTCGAATGGCATGGAGATGACGCTGCTGACGGCCGCAGGGCTTGCCCTGTTTCATGCGCTGTACGTCCGGGAGAACCGTCTGCTGCTCGCTGTGGCGATCATCGTATTTCTGGCGGTCCGCTTCGAGGCGATGATCTACTACGCGGCGCTGCTGACGCCGCTCCTCTTCCGCGGGCGGTACCGGAGCTTCATCCTGCTGGCGGCCGCCGGCTTGGCGGTTGTCGTCCTGCATGAGATCGTCAGATACATGGTCTTCGGGGACATCTTCCCGAATCCCGTCCATGCCAAGATGCACGTGCCCTACAGCCTGTCGGGCCTTCAGGGCGTCAAGCTCCGCCTGATCGCCGCGGTCGAGATCACCGCGACGCTCCTGCCGCTTGTCCTGGCGGTATCGGCACTGCTCCTCGTCCCGTGGAACGGGCGGGCCGATCGGCTTTCCGCCCTCGGGACCGTCCGGAACGACTTGCTTGCCCTCGCGGTCCCTGTCGCCGCCGTGGTGCTGTTCGCAATTCTAATCGGGAAGAACTGGGGCTATGTGGGCCGAATGCAGTTCCTCGCCCTGCCTTTCGTCCTGCTCATTTTCGGGCTCGTCTACGACAGGCTGGCGGATTCGACCCGGGCGGTGTCCGCGCGCCCGATCCTGGTCGCGGTGTGCGCCGTTACGGTCCTGTTCAGCTGGGTCGTCAGCGCCAGGCAGCCGATCGCCCAAATGGCGCGGACACTGTCCAGCGGCGGCGAGGTCGCGGAGTTCCACGGCACGACACCCGAAACCTATCGCAGGACCGGGCTCGCGGTGGATCATCTAAGACAGTTGATCGGCAAGGACATGGTCACCTTCGCCACCCCCGATGTCGGCGGCCTCGCCCTGTGCTGCGATCGGATCCGCGTCGTCGACCTCGGCCTCCTGGCGAGCCGCAAGCTGGCCAAGCATGGTTACGGGGCCCTGCCTGCCATCCTGGCCGAGGAGAGGCCGGATGCCATCGAGGTTCATCAGCACTGGGGAGTGAACTCGAAGATCTACACGATCCCGGAGTTTCGCGACGATTATCAGCCGGTGATCATAGACCGCACGCGCTTTTACCTTCGAAACGAGCATGCGGCGAAACTGATCGAGCAGCGCCGGGCGGAATGGTGTTCCGCGGAGGAGGCGAATTGCGCGGCGTCGGCTCTTCGGACCCACCGCTACGCTACCTCCGTGACGAAACTTGACGATTCCGCCTTCCTCGAAAGGAAAAGGGTTTTGATGGTCGGTGACATGCACTGACCAGATCAGCGCAAGCTTGGTCGTGAAATGGCCCGGGCCTGCCGTCAGGCGTCGAAGCGGGCCAGGGGATTCATGCAGGGATTCACCAGGGGATCGGCGTAGGCGACGTAGCTCACGACCGGCCCGGCTTCAGGTCCGCGCAGGAAGAAGTCGGTCGACAGCAGGAACATGTTCATGATGCTGTTCTCGAACGCCGCGAGCTTGTCGCGCACGCCGCCCGGAAGGCGATCCCTCAGCTGGTGGCTCAAGCTTACCCCGGGCATCGATCCCGCCAGGCGCAGCAGCCAGACTTCCTCCGGGGCGACCTTGTGGGTGAGGTAATCCGCCGCGAAACGGCTGAGATCCTCCTCGGTCACCTGAATATCCGGGAAACGGTCCCGGAGCACGGCGCGGATCAGGCTTTCCGCAGGGTCGATGTTCTTCGCCACGACGCCGCCGACCAAGCCGCCGACCAAGCCGGTGACGGCGACGACGGCTCCGCCTCCGACGAGCAGGGCCCTTCGGGATAGCCGCATCATGAGGAGCGCCCTCCGGGGCGATGCTGGTGTTCGGCGGCGCGCAGCGCCAGCGCGCTGATGGTGAGGGACGGGTTGGCCGGGGCGCCGGTCGGGAACGCCCCGCTTCCCATGACCATCAGGTTGCGGACCTGATGATGCACCAGGTTGGCGTCGATGACGCTGTCGGACGGGTCGTCG